>JASIKV010000546.1 GCA_030049455.1 Terriglobia bacterium | reverse complement strand
CGAATTTCCCGCGTTCAACTGAGCCATGTAAGGGCGCACATCCACAAGATTTGACCAGCGGCGCGAGCCGTCAAAAGAATGGGCGCCCGCGCCGAGGCCCAGATAGGGCGCAAGCTGCCAGTATTTGATGTTATGCCGCGACTCAAACCCCGCAAGCGAAAAATTTGAGATCTCGTACTGCACATACCCTTCACGGGCAAGGAATTCCCGGCCGAATTCGTACGAATCCGCCATGAAGTCATCGCTCGGTACCGCGCCGGCGTGATAGCGATTGCCGCCGTGCGCCACTTCCCTGCCCAGGCGGCTCTTTTCATCCGCCTCAAAGAGGTAGAGAGACACGTGCTCGGGCCGCAGCCTGGCAATTTGCTCAAGGCTGCGCCGGAACGAATCGTGGGTTTGGTAAGGCAGCCCGGAAATAAGGTCAAGGCTGATGTTGCAGAAGCCCGCGGCGCGCGCCCGGCGCACAAATTCAATGGTTTCTGAAGCGGAGTGCAGGCGCCCGACCGCCTGCAGCTCGCGGTCGTCAAACGTTTGCGCGCCGATGCTCAGGCGATTGATGCCCAGACCCAGCATGGCGTGAAGCAATTCGCTCCCCGCCGAGCCGGGTGTTGTTTCAAGGGTGAACTCAACGTCCGCAGCCCAAGGCGTCCGCTCGCGCAAAGCAGTTACGATTCGCGCCAGAAGCTCCGCGCCCAGCAGGGTCGGAGTGCCTCCGCCCAGGTAGGCCGAATCGACGGGAAGCAGCAGAAGGTCTGCGGGAATGCCCTGCGCCGCAGCGAAGCCCGGCCAGCCCGCCAGTTCTCGCTCCAGCGCGCGGGTGTAGTCGGCGTAAATCTCACCGCGTTCCACACCCGAGCTGAAGTTGCAGAAACTGCACTTGGAGGCGCAAAACGGGACTTGGACGTAAATGCCGAGGCTTGTCATTTCGATACGTCGAGGGCGGCGGGCTAATCCGGCATGACCTTGATGCGGAGCTCGCGGCGGCGGGGCCCGTCAAACTCGCAGAGGAAGATGCCTTGCCAATGTCCCAGCACCAGTTGACCGCCTTCCACAAACAGCGACTTGGAGTTTCCGATCACCGCGGCTTTCAGGTGCGCGTCGCAGTTACCGTCGTTGTGGTGGTAGGAGGCGTCGCGCGGCGCCAGCCTTTTCAGGAACTCGTCCAGGTCTTTCTGCAGCGCGGAGTCGTCGTTCTCATTGATCAGGATCGCCGCCGTAGTGTGGGGAACGAAGAGGAAGCAAATTCCGCTTTGCGTCCCCGAATCGGTTACGGCCTTCTGCACCAGTCCGGTGATGTCCTTGAAGTGCACCCGCGCCTGAGTCTCAATGTGAACGGTCTGCGACCGGGCAAGCTTCCGCGTCGCGGGCAGCGCGCTCCCGGCTCCCACTGATGCCATCGATGTGCCCCCTCGGGAATAACTTCTCCCGAACATCTAAGCCGGGATTATATCAGACGGCTGCGTATGTAAGGAATCGAAACAGCAGCGCGGTAGCGGAGCTCCACGACCCGTCGCCCGAAGACGGCTTTGGGTGGCAGGGCGAGCGCCGACGGCGGTCCCACCCAGGCGGGACCGCCGCTACAAGGCAAAACCTCGTTCAGTATTTGAGCGTCTGGTGATCCGAGCAGCGCACCTGGACCTGCGCCAGCACGCGGTCAAGCAGTTCGTACCCGGCGCGGCCGAGGAAGTACGCGCCGCTAACTCGCCGCTCCTGAAGGTCTTTGTGCGGATAGAGGAATCGCGATAGAGCCTGCACGTGTCGCGCCAGTAATTCCGACCGGGCCAGCGCCGCGCGGGTCACCTTGCCGCGCAGGCGTTCCATCTGGTAGGTCATTTTTTCCTTGGCGTGCTGGAGCGTGTCGAGCAGCGTGGCATCCAGCTTCTCAAAGTCCGCTTGCAGGCGGTCCAGAAGCTGCGCCAGCTCGCGTTCGCTCTGGTCGAAGCGCTCGGACCAGCCTTCCGAGAACCCCGCGGCGGCGATGCGCTGGCTCAGGTGCTCCTCACCCTGCCAGGCGTCTTCCACGCTTACCTTATATTTTTCAAGCAGGCGGTCGGTGCGCGCATCGATCAGCGTAAAGGCTGCGCGGGGAAAAATCACCGGCTGCGGGCGGCCGAATGCAGGGTAGAGCGGCTTCGCCTGGCCAAGATAGGCCAATTCGGAGGGACCGGCGACGTAAGCGAGCGTAGGTAACAATGTGTCCTGGACCAGGGGCCGCAGGAGGACATTGGGCGAGAAGTCAATCGGCCGCCCGGCAAGCGTTGATTGGAGGTGTGAAAGCGCAACTTCCTCCGTGCCGTCAATCAGGAACCTGCCGTCCCGCTCGTGCAGGGCGCGGCGATCGCCGTTTTCGGTGACAAAAACCAGCGTAGAATCGTCCGCCACGTGAACCTGCGCGTGATAGCCGCGGGAGGTGAGCGCGTGCGAACTCTCTCTCAAGCTGGTGCGCAGCTTTGCGGCATCCCCAATCGCCTGCTGGTAGACTCCTGCACTCAGCCGGTGAAGGGATTCGTCCAGCGGGTCGAGCAGAATCACTCCCCAGCGGCTGAATAGGCGCGTGGCGAAGCGCGCGAAGCTCTCTCCCCAGGTGGCGCCCGGCGCATAACACGCGCTCAGGTCTTCCAGAAGGCGCGTGCGCGGCTCACCCTCGGGCAGCGATGCTTCAAGCTGGCTGAGCGCCGTGGCGATTTCACCCGTGTGCCGCACTGCTCCCACCGACGATCGCGGCGAAGGCCGCTCGCCCGCATCGTGAAGCGCAATAAGGTTGTACTCCTCATCGAATGCCGCGCCCTCGGCTACTTCTTCCAGGTCATGATCTTCGGTGGCAAGCCAGAACAAAGGGACACAATCGAGTCCCTGTTCGCAAAGCGACCGCGCCAGCTTGACCGTCGT
>JASIKV010000070.1 GCA_030049455.1 Terriglobia bacterium | reverse complement strand
CTCCCGCCGGAAGCGCGGAAACGTAAATCTGCGCGTCCTGATCGATCTTCAGCGTGCCGGGAAGGTCGCCGCCTGAAACCACAGGCAGAAGTTTTCCCTTGCGCTCCGCCGGCGCAAACTGGCGCTGCTCCCAGCGCGGCTTCAGTCCCTCTTCCCGGGGCACCACCCAGATTTGCATCAGGTGAACCGGAGATTTCCTTGAGTGGTTGTACTCCGAATGGCGAATCCCCGTGCCCGCCGACATCACCTGCACCTCACCCGGATGAATCACGCCGCGATTACCCGTGCTGTCCTGATGTTCAAGCTCTCCATCCAGAACATAGGTGATGATTTCCATATCGCGGTGCGGATGCATTCCGAAGCCCTGCCCGGGTTGAACAATGTCATCGTTGAACACCCGCAGCGCGCCCCAGTTGATGTTTGAAGGGTCAAAATACTGGTCAAACGAGAAATGCCAGTGCGTGTCCAGCCAGCCGAAGTTGGCATGGTGCCGTTCTTTCGATTTGATGGTTTTGATCATGGTTTTCTCCCTGGCCGAAACGGGCGCACTTGCGCCCCCGGCCGCTGCGACGGTCTTGCCCGGCGGCCCGTCGCGATATTTGGTTTTAAGGAAATTACGCCCCTGCTGACTCACCGCCCTGCGAGCCGCCCAGGGCGCGGTCGACTGAAAAGGCTCCCGCCCCCCGAATCATCAGCGCGGTGGTAATGGCCAGAACCAGCAGGTGATATTCAAAGCCCTCGCCCTTCTGTTGCCCCGTCCAGTTCATAAAGAAGCCGTTGGGCAGGTGAACCGCAAAGATCGCCACGAGCATGTTGACGCTGATCCCGAAGGCGGCGACGCGCGTAAGCAGTCCGAGAAGCAAACCCAGCCCGCCGAAGAATTCCGCGGCAATGGCGAGGAAGGCGAAAGGCGCCGGAATGTGCGCCACCTGGGTGAAGAATCCCATCGTGCCCTTGAAACCATAGCCACCAAACCAGCCCAGCATCTTCTGCGCGCCGTGGGCGAAAAAGACCACACCCAACACCAGCCTCAAAAACGCCATCAATTTGTCGTCCGGGGTCCCCAGGAGTTTCTTGAACATGTCACACCCCTCAATTGGAATTCTCCGCGACAAATGCCGCGGCCGTGCCCCACTTTCCACTAAAAACAAAATCCGTCAGCGGCTTGCGCGTGCGGGCCGATGGCTCAGGCATCGGAGCTTCGTTGTAACCGAGCGCCAGCACCGCAACCGGCTCGTAGCCCGCCGGAATGGCAAACAGTTCGCGTGCGGCGTTTGGATCGAATCCGCCCATTTGATGAATCCGTAAATCGAGCGCAGTGGCTTCCACGGTCAGGTTCGCCACCGCCTGGCCCACATCATAGAAAGCGTGCCGATTGGCGCGCGCCACATGATTGTAGTCCAGCTTGGCGACAGCCAGAATCAGCACCGGCGCCTGCTGCGCCCACTGGCGGTTCACGTCCATCAGCGCGCTCAGCAAGCGATTGAAACCTTCCGCATCCTCGCGGGTTGCCACGATGAACGACCAGGGCTGGGCATTGAAGCTTGAAGGCGCCCAGCGCGCGGCTTCAAAGAGCTGCGCCAGCTTTGCCGCCTCCACGGGGCGCGAGGAAAATGCCCTCGGGCTCCAGCGCCGGGCCAGAAGCTCATGGATCCCCGCCGCTTCTTTTTCAATTTTCATGGGTCTGGTATCGGTCATCGTTCCCTCCTGGCCTTCCTTTAAAATCCCTCGTTCTTTCGATATTCGTTACAACGACTATATGATGCAGGAAGCGCCCTTAGGTTCCGCGCGCCGCCTCCAAAAGTTCATTCAGTTTGCGGAGATCAGCTTTCTCCATATGGCTCAAGCGGTTACGGTTGTAATCCTCAATCGGTCCGTCCAGGTCTTTCAGGATTTTCCGCCCGGCGTCGGTGATGCGCCCCATGATCACGCGGCGGTCGCGCCGGTCGCGGCTGCGCGCCACCAGGCCCCGGCGCTCCAGGCGGTCCAGAAGGCGCGTAATATCAGGGTCGCGCGTGATCATGCGCTCCCCCACTTCGTGGCAACAGAGCCCGTTCTCCCCCGCCCCGCGCAGAATACGCAAGACATTGTATTGATTGGGCGAGAGCCCTGCCAGTTTCATAATCTGCTCGCCGCTCCGTGCCAGAGCGTCGGCGGTGCGCATCAGGTTCAGGAGGACTTCCGACTCCAGGCTCGCGAAGGGCTTGGTCTGCTTGATCTCGTCTTTGAGCTTCGGGGACATGGGCAAATATTATTCGTTATAACGACTGTTGTCAAGTGGTGTGGTTGCGGCACTCGCCCCCATAGGATCGGCAGGGGCTTCCTGAGATAGCAAGCGGGCTGCGAGGGACAAAATCTGTGCTAATCTCTCGACATGAAAAGAGGTCACTTTCAGACTCCTGTTTTGATGGTGATTCTCATATCATCATCTTTAGCATTCGGCCGCCCGGCCCAAGACTCCGCAAGATTCGCTCCCATCGATATTGAAGTAACAGATCCGAATGGCGCCGTTGTCCCCAAGGCGCGCGTGTGGGTTCTCCCCATGCCGGACACTTTCCACGGTGCGCCGATGACTGGC
>JASIKV010000545.1 GCA_030049455.1 Terriglobia bacterium | reverse complement strand
CTGAGCGGTTCGCCCTGGTGGATGCGCAACTCGCGATTCACCAGCCCCGGCCGAACGTGATCGTTTCCCAGCACCACAATGCGTTGGATGCGCTGCTGGGTCCCGGTGTCGATTTGGAATTTCAAGTCAACCTGGTGGGCAATATTGGAAGGTGCGGCCTGCCAATTGACAGAGGCGTGCGCGTAACCGTGGTCAGCGAGATAATCCAGCATCAGGTCGTGGTCGGCGCGCGCGCGTTCCTGGGAGTAGGGTTCCGTAGGTTTGCTGAGCAGGGAAGGCCAAAGTTTGCTTTCCGTGGCGGGATCGATACCCTCCAGGGTCAGCGTGTGCACGACGGTCAGCGGTCCCTCCTGAATCCTCAGGGTCACCAAACGCCTGCCGGTCACGCCCGCAAAGTTGTCGTTGATCTCAGGCGTCACACTCGCCTCAAGGTATCCATGGGAATGATAGAGCGCCGTGAGGGCCGCGATTTTGTCATCCACCTGGGACTGGCTGTAGGTGGGGGAAGATGGAAATAATCCTTCCGAGGGCGGATTGATGGTCAGCGTGATTTGCGAGGTCGCAATCGCCACGTTGCCCTTCACCGCGTAGCCCGCGAACTCGCCCCTCGATCCCAGCTCGACGTGAAAAATGATTTCCGTATGAGGGTGCGCGCCCTGAACAATGTTCCGGCGGGCGGTCACTGCCGCTGAAAAGTAACCTTCCTGTTGGAAATGACCCTCTAAAAGTTTGGCGCAGCGCTCCAGTGCCTGGTCGTCCGTCACCCCGTCACGGTACAGGGGCAGCAGGTTCTGAAGCTGCGAAGACGAAATCCCGGCGCCCTGCACTCGCACTCGAAGCATCGGTCCAACCACGGTTTTTACCACCAGTTTTTCGGCGTTGGACTTGGCATCGTAATCCCTCTGCTGAATCGATACGTCGGCTTGAAGGTAGCCGTGTCCGATATAAAATTGGTGCAGGCGATACAGCCCGCGCTCCAGCCGCGTCCCCGTCAAGATCAGACGTGGATGCCAACCCGCAACCTTCATCAGTTTTTCGGCCGGAAATTGGCTTTCCTGTGAAAACTCCACGGTGCTCAGTCGCGCGGGCTGCCCCGCTTGAATCGAGAAAACCACATTGGCTTCCAGCGTGCTGGGGTTGGGATTGATTTGATGCGAGATGCGCGATTGGTAGTAGCCGTTGGAGGCCATCAGGTCGCTCAGATTCTTCTCCGCAGCGCTTAGGCCGTCAGCCTCAAGCGGCTGGCCCAGACGCAATCGCGAGGCGGTGACCAGGGCGCGGGCCTCCAGCGGGCCGGTATTGCCCTGCGCGGTTACAACTCCCACGAAGAACTGCGCGCGGGCGACGAAAGTGATGGCCACGCCGTTACCCTCAACCTCGGCCTCGGCGCGCAGTTCCGAGAAGCGTCCCGTGGCGTAAAGATGCTTCAGGCTGTCGGAAATCTCTTCGCGGTCCAGAGGCTGGCCTGCTTGTTGCGTGACCGCGCCGGGGAAATTCTCGAGCTTGAGATTGCAATCGCACTGAAGTTGAATTCGAACAACCGGTTTCCCCCAGGGAGAAGGCAGGGTCTGCGCGCGCGCCGGGCCGGGGCAACCGGCCAGCAGTGCGAGTAGGATAAGGGTATGAACGGCATGGCCGCCGGAGGTAGCGGGGGCCATGCACGCCGCCCGGCGGCTCGCGAAATGTGAGGGAGCCATTCTAGAGTTCAGGTTATCGCCACGCACCCCGTAGTGTACCTGTCAACCCGGCGTCAGAATTCTTGCAGCCTTCGATTTTCATTATACTTCTGCCCGATGGGTAAGCAGCGGTAAAACGCGGTGCGAGAGCGGGTTATTTCCGGGGCCGAGAATCCTAACCGGGCCAGAGAATCGGGGAGCATTCGGGGAAATGCCCGGCGGGGTCAATTCGGACTTAATGTCCTGTCAATGGCCTGGCGCAAAACTTGCGGCTCGACATAGCCGATCCAATGATTCCTGATGGTCCCCTTCCGGTCGATCAGGAAGAGAGTGGGGAAGATGGCGACGCCTCCGTAGGCCTGGTCGCTCTCCTTGGTCCAATGGACGATGGGATAGTCGATGCCGCGCTCCTGCACGTAGCGCTGGCGCACGGAATCATCGTAATCGAGCCCCAGATTGCGGTCGTCATTGGCGCCCACAATCACCAGGCCGCGGGAGGAAAGCTCGTGGTCGAGCGAGACGAGCGCCGGGGCCTCCTGCATGCACGGCGGACAGCCGGTGAACCAGATTTCCAGCAGCACCACCTTGCCTTGCAGGTCCGCGAGGTGCAAATTGCCTCCGCCCAGCTTCTCGAGGGTCAGGTCCGGCGCAGGGTTGCCATCGAATCCGCCGATCTGGCGCGCCAGGGCCTGGCCGAATTTCGGGTCGGACTTGATCTTCTCGACGTCAACCTGGACGATCTCGCCGGTTTTCGGATCGCGAATGAGAAAGCGCGGAACGCGCGGGTCCGATTCCATGACGCGCAGCAGGGTGTCGGCCGCATTGGGTGCGCGCAGGTCAAATTGCTCGGCAATCACCGCAAGCGTGGGAGGGTGTTTGTACTCTTCCTGGTAATTGGCCACAAAAAGGGGAATACGAAAGAAGGCATTATAGAGTTTATTGAGGGCCTGGCGGTCGTCGGGCTTTGTGAAAACCTGATTATAGAGTTCCGTCACCCGCAGCGGCTGGCCGGGCTGAAGGTGGGTGCGAATGTAATCGAGCACACGCGCCTCGGCATCGGCGGAGGCCGCGGCGCTTCCGGCGCATCCCATCACGATCGCCGGAAGCAGCAGGGGATAGGGAAGCCGGGTCATAGGAGTCCGGGAAGTCATTTTCCCGCCTGCGCGAAAATCTGCGAATGAAATTCCAGGGAAAAATGCAGATACTGATCCAGGTAACTCCATCCGTGGCCGCCCGGACGCAGGGCAAAAGTGTGCGGAAAACCCTTGGACGTCAGAATCTCGTCCAATTGCTTTGCGCCGGCGTCGAATCCGTAACGGTCCTGGTCACCGCAGTCAAAATAGAGCTTCAGGTCCGAAAACTTTTCCGGATGCTCAGCCAGGGTGAGCGGATTGTTTTCGTCAAAGTAAGCCTCATTCAGCGGTGAGCCGAAGGGCTCCTGCAAAACCTGCGC
>JASIKV010000544.1 GCA_030049455.1 Terriglobia bacterium | reverse complement strand
GCTCCCCGCCAAATCAGGCGGAGCCGCAAGCCCCGCGAGCCTCTTTGTCCAGGCGATTGCTTCCTGCCGGCGTCCCGCCTCGGCGCACGCGGCCGCAAGGTAGCTCAGGTTGTGTGCGTAGCTATCGTCAAATTGCGAGGGAAAGTCCTCTCGGGCCAAATAGGCTTCGTCGACTTTCAGTGACTCAAGAAAATACCTTCGCGCCTGCTCGTAATCCCCCAGGCGATACGCAAGGTGGCCACCCATGTGAACGATGTGCGGGGCATTGGGAGCGCTGCGGAGGAGCACGGCAACGTTCGCGAGTCCGCTCGCGGGGTCAGGTCCGCCTTCAACCGAGTGAATCCAATAATGGTTTGCCGCCACATTCCCGGGATGTGCGGCCAGAATTCCGCGCAAAAGCTTTTGGGCATAAACCTGGCCGGGAGTCGCGCGGCCCTCCGGATCGTATCCCGACATGACGAAGAAGGCGAGGAAGGCCGGAGCGTCCAGGTCGTTCGGATATTCTTTGACGAGCGACTGCATTTCCTGCACGTAAGCATCGCGGCCGGCATCGCCCGAGGTAAGAATCAGCGCCGCTGCGGCGCGAATGTAGTGCCGCTCCTCGGGGGAAAGCTTCGCGGCAAGCGGCTGGGCCTGCTGGATGGCCGCAGCGGCTTGCTCGCCCATGCTGGGAAAATTCGAAAGCGCCTGCGCCATGCCCCAGTACGCCATGCCGGCGGAGGGATCAAGGCGCGCCGCTTCATGGAAGGCGCGATAGGCTTCGACAAACCAGAAGTCGTGCAGCAAGCGCAGGCCTTGATTGAAGTACGTCTGCGCCTGAGGCGAAGTTGTGGTGATTCTCAGTGTCGCGTCGCCGATGCCTTGCATCAGCGGGGGGCGAGGCAGGCGATCCAGGGTGGAAAAATCAGGGGTTGCGGAGCGAGCGGCTTGGCCAGTCGCGTAAGGCGCAGACACAGTCCCTGCGAAGATCAGCGCTGCGGCCCAATAAAGTGAAGGTTTCATGGAGGGGGACTTTCGCGCCGCAGTAAGTCCCGCGGAGAGGGCGGGTCAGCTTACGGCCAGGGTGGATCCCAAATCCTTTTCGGTATCTCCCAGGTGCGCGCCCATCGCGGCTTGAGCGCCCGCAGCATCGCCGCGGCGAATGCACTCAAGAATCTCTTCATGCTGATTCATGCGGATTTGCGCAACCTTCACGCCGCTAAAGCTGGCCACGCGGCTGGCGCGCAGCAATTCCCCCAGCGGCTCAAGCAGGATGAGCAGGATGGAATTCTGCGTGGCGCGGGCAATCTCCGCGTGGAATTCCAGGTCGGCGTCGACGTAACCCTGCGGATCGCCCGGCTTATTGCGCATGACGTCCAGTGCCCGCTCCATGGCAGCCAGATTTTCTTTTGACCGCCGCTGCGCGGCCAGGCCGGCGATCGCCACTTCCATGATTTTTCGAACTTCAATCAGTTCCTTCAAATCGCCCGCCGTGCGCCGCAGAAGCGTCTTGAGAGGGCGCGAAACGGAATCGTAATGCGCTTCCAGCACCCGCGTTCCGAAGCCGCGCTCGATGCGCACCAATCCGCCGCTCTCCAGAACCTTGACGGCCTCGCGAACCACCGTGCGGCTGACGCCCATCTGCTCGCACAATTCCGCCTCCGTGGGAAGAAATGAGCCGGGAGGCCATTCCCCCGCGATGATCTTTTCAGAGATGGTCTCCGCCACGTCTTTGTGGAGCGGGCGCCGAACTTCTCGAAGTCGAGCGGTCATAGGAATCGCTTGCGGCAACGCCGTCGTGGACTCAAAGTCCGAAAGGGCCAACGTCCCGACGTGCGCCGAGGGTTTTTTCAGCTCCTGCGGTCACCACAGCCGCGCCTGATTGTATATCCCATGTAAAGTTTTCTCAAATTTCTGGACAATTTGGCGCCCGCCGGCCGACATATTCCCATGAGCGCAGGGTGTCGCGTTTCTCCGTGGCCCCGCTAAATCACCACGCAGCGTACACGCCCCCAGGTGTTGTTGCCGTAATAGTCCACTCGGCGCGGGTCGCGGCTGGGGGGCTGAGTGTTTCCCGCGGCGTCGGTGGCATTTGAAACCAGTTCCAGGTGGCCGCGCTGGATGATATCAATATCGGCTTGCCACTGGACCCAATCGTAATTGCTTTCTGCTTTCTCGACCGTTGCCATGCGCCAATGCCTGCCGTCATCGGTGCTCGCCTGGACGTCGCGAATCTTTCCGCTACCCGACCAGGCGAGTCCCTTCACCAGGATTTTACCCGCGCGAAGCACTGCGCCTTCGCTGGGGCTGGTGATGACTGAATTCACCAAGACGCGCGGCAGCGGTTTGCGCTCGAGTGAGCCCGCCGGGCCCTGCCAGACTTCGAGGTAAGTATCACCATCGGGCGGCAACGGGGCGGGCGCAAGCAAAATCCGCTCCAGCCACTTCACCGAGTCGGCGCCGTACCACCCCGGGAAGAGCGCGCGCCAAGGCGCTCCGTGATTGCGCACCAGCGGGCGGCCGTTCATTTTGGTGATCAGCATGCCGTCGCTCATGGCGCGCTCCAGGGTCACGCTGCGTGAGTATCCATCGCGTCCGAAAAGGTGAACGAACGCCCCCTCTTTCTTCGGTCCGGCCAGCGACAGGACATCGGCCAGCCGCCAGCCTTCCCACAGCCCGTCGCTAACGAGGCTCGCCACCTTGGCCGGGTCGCCCGCGCATTCCAGCACGGCTCCGGCTTGCTTCCTTTCCAGGCGCCCAAGATCGTCCATGCCCAGGCGCAGCGGCTTCGCCACCTCGCCCTCAATGGTCAAGGTCGGCGGCTGGGGAAACTGTGGAAGGGCGAAGTGATTGCGAACGTAAAACTCGTCCACGGTAGTGTAGCGGCCCTGCTGCGTGGAAAGGTCGAAGTCTACAATCAGGGGATTGAGAGAGATGACGTGGTGGTCGGCCCGCAAAGGCCGAACTGAAGCGCCCAGCGCCATTGCCGGAAGAAACACAAACTCCCGCCGCCGCATGGGGTCATTGTAACCCATTTTAATCTCAAGGATTTGGCGGATGGGCTGAAAACCGAGGCAGTTTTGCGCGGGAGCGTACTTTAACAGTTTGGTGGAATCTGATATCTTGAGTTTGGGTCATCAAATCCTGGGGGTGGGGCATGGGAAATCAACAGACTTTGACGCGGCGGAAATTTCTGGAGGGGGCAATCGCGGGCGCTTCGGGGCTGGCGATGGCGGGCTCGAATCCCCCATCGGCATCCGCCGATGCGCGCACTTGGAAATACGGCGTGGTCGCCACCGGGACGCGCGCTCGGGGTTCGCACCTGCCGATTTTGCGCGACTACTTTCCGCAGGTGGAAGTGGTGGCCTTGTGCGATGTGACCCCCGAAAACCTCCAGCAGGGCCTTAAGGTCTATGGAAAAAACGTCCCCGCCTACAGCGATTACAAGAAAATGCTCGCCGAACATCCGGAGATGGACGCCGTCGTGGTGGTCGTGCCGAATTTCCTGCATGCGGAGGTGGCGATCGCGGCGTTCGAGGCCGGCAAACACGTGCTGACCGAAAAGCCGCTGGCCACGCACATGGCCGACGCGACGCGCATGATCGAGGCATCGCAAAAACACCAGCGCCTGCTGGCCGTGGGGTTCGAAATGCGCTACTCGCTGCTGTTCCACCGCATGGCGGAGCTGATTCAGCAGGGCGCGATCGGCGATGTGGAGCAGGTTTTTGCCGGGCTTTTCCGCGGCGACTGGAATCCCCATAGCTGGAAATACACCGATCCCCGCACCGGCGTGAGCACCAACTGGCGATTCCTGACGTATACTTCCGGCTGCTCGCTGATGGAGGACGGCATCCACGAGCTCGACGTGATTCACTGGCTGGTGAATTCGCAGCCCAAAGTGATTCAAGCGCAGGGCGGCAACAACGTGTTCCGCGATCGCCAGACCATCGACAATGCCGGCGTGCTGATTGAATTTGAGAGCGGCGCGCGCTGCAATTTCGGCTTCTCGCTCTTTACTCCCGGGACTCCCGACGCGCTGGTGATGCGCTTCTACGGCTCGCAGGGCGAGATGATCTTCCGCCGCGAGCCGGAAATCCAATACATCGACATCAAGCCCTACCACGGCAAAGGCGAGACCATTCAAGTTGCGTATTCCCAGCCCGGCGAAGAAAAAGTGTGGAACGATATTCTGAAGGGCCCGCACGCCGACGGCATGGGGAACGACAATCAGATCTCGACCTATCGCGTGCACCGGGAGTTCCTGAAGTCGCTTGAGACCGGCGCGGCGCCTTTTGCCAATGGCGAGGGAGCGCGCGACGCAATTCACATCGCGCTGGCGGCGGAGCACTCCCTGCGAAAGGGCGAAATTGTGCCTTGGGAGTCACGCGATATCATTCTCTAGAGGCGAGCCGGAAAATCGTGTGAACCCAGCCCCCATCGAACCTGCCGCGACGAGAGCGGACTTTCACGCCTGGTGGCTGGCCATCCTGCTGCTGGTTTCCATGACCGTGAATTTCATGGACCGGCTGGTTCTGGGATCCGTCGCGCCCACGCTGCAATCCGCTCTGCACTTTTCGAGCACGCAATATTCCTACCTGGTGTTTGCCTTCACGCTGGGGATGACGCTGGGGCAAATTCCCGCCGGCGCGCTGATCGACCGGATTGGGTTTCGCGCCGCCATGCCCGGCCTTTTTACCGGATGGTCGGTCATCAATGCTCTTCAGGCCCTGGCACGAAGCGTCGCCTCATTCAGCGGCCTGCGATTCCTGATGGGACTGTTTGAGTGCGGCAATTATCCCGCCGGTGTGAAGGCCGTGGGCGAGCTTTTCCCCGCCGAACAGAGCGCCTTTGCGCTGGGGATTTTCAATAGCGGCAGCATTCTGGGCTCGGTGATTGCCCCTCCCATCGTGGTGTTCATTACCCTTCGCTGGGGCTGGCGCGCCGCGTTTTTTCTGCCGAGCGTCATCGGACTGGTTTGGCTGCTGCCTTGGATCCAAACCTGCCGCCCGCGCCGCAATGTGCAGATTCAGGCGGCCGCTTCTTCCAGCAAAATTTCACTGGCGTACCTGCTCGGCCTTCGCCCCGTGTGGGGAGTCATTCTCATGCGGGTCTTCACAGGTCCGTTGACCACCTTCTACTGGTTCTGGCTTCCGCTTTATCTGGTGAAGGGGCGCGGCCTGACGATGGCTTCCATGGCCGGTTTGGCGAGTTTCGCCTACCTGCTGGGAGGAATCGGCCAGGCGGGCGGGGGCTACGTTTCGGGATTGCTGATCAGGTTTGGAGTCAGCGTGGATGCAGCGCGCAAGCTTACATGTGCAGCCGGGGGCATTATTGCCACGGCGTCCACGTTTCTTGTGCCATTGGCGGGGTCCGCCCGAGCGGCAGACGTGCTGGCGGGGTTCGGGATCCTGGGCGCGAACGTCTTGAGCAACATGCAAATCGCCGTCATCACCGATGTCTTTCCGCAATCTGTGCAGGCGCGCGTTACCAGCATGACGGGTGTGGGCGAGGGAGTGATGAACATGGCCCTAAGCCTTTGTACGGGATACCTTGTGGACCACTTCTCTTTCTTACCTGTGTTCATTACCGCCGCTGCGCTGCCTGCCGCCGCAATCTGGGCATTGTTTTACGGTGTTCGTAAGTGTCAGCCTATACTGGTCAGTGAGGCTGTCTGACCAGTCGAATAATCTACTGAAGTCAAATGAAACGTAGACTCGTCAATCGAGCCTTCCTATCAAACTCCTCACGAGCATTCCGAACTCTACGAATCTTATTGACAAATATAGGCAATAATAGATAATCCGTCCAGACTACTTTTTAATGGAGGTTACAGTTGTATGAGCCCTCGCCGCGCAAATCCGGAGCTGGCTGATCGCCGCAGAGACGCATTGGTAAAGGCAGGTTACGCTGAGATCGTGGAAAGGGGCGTCCAGACCGTGACCATCGATTCAGTGGTTGCCCGCGCGGGGTCGAGCAAAGGCGGAGCGCTTTATTACTTTCCCACCAAGGAGGACCTGCTCTTCGGAGTGCTGGACTGGCTGCTGCGCCAGTTGAACAGGTCCCTGGATGAGGTTCTGCAAGCGCAGGATACTGCGCGCGGCAAGATGGTGGCGGAATTGGAAGTGCTATTTCACAGTGCCGAGGTCAACCGCCGCTTCTACCTGGTCTTCTTCGACTTTGTCTCCCTGGGGGCGCGCCAGCAGCGGTTCCGCTCGCTGCTCGAGGCCTTTTTTGCAGACTGCCACCATCGCGATGCGGAGATTGTGGAGTTGGGGATTCGCCAGCAGCAGTTCCGCCGGGTCAA
>JASIKV010000543.1 GCA_030049455.1 Terriglobia bacterium | reverse complement strand
CCCAATGCATAGGCGGCCTGAAACGCCGTCACAATGTAGCCGTATTGGACTTCGTTGAAGCCGAAGGTGGATTGCAGCAGAGGGGCGAGCAGGCCCAGCACGACGCGGTCAACGTAGTTGATGGTGGTGGCGAAGAAGAGCAGCGCGCAGATTCGCCAGCGATATTTACCCATTCCTCACCCAACTGTGATTGGGGTCGTCGGCCCAGGCGCCGTAACGCCGCTCTTCTCCGGCCAGCACCCAGGTATATTGCAATTCGTATCCCGGCGCCGCCACAACGGGGTGATAACCCTTGGGCAACAGGACGGTGTCGCCATCCTGCACGACGAAGACGTTGGAGAACCCTTCCGGGTCGCCGGGCGCCGTATAGGTCCAGATAAACCCGAAGCCCTGCGCGGGCTTGACTCGGAAGTAGTAGACCTCTTCCAGCACCGCTTCGTTGGGCGGATTCGGCTTGTCGTGCTTGTGGGGCGGGAAACTCGACCAGTTGCCGGGAGGGTTCAGGGTTTCGCCGGCCAGCAGGCGCTCCGCCGGAACGTTTTCAGCCAGGGCAGAATAGACTGTGCGCTTAAAGTTGTCGCGGCCCACCTGGTTGGTGACCACGGTGGAACCTTCCAGCAGCGCAGCGGGCGTCTGGATGCTGGAGGGCGCGGAAAAAATTCCCGATTCGGTGGCAGACTCGCCCTTAATTTCCACCTGCGAGTTGGGGGGAATATAACTCATCACCGGCGGTCCTGAAAAAACGTCAGCGCGTTTGCCGATGTTTGTGTAGATTTCCCTCTTTCGCCCCATGGTGCTGATGGAAACGGTGATGGCGCCGGAAAAAATGTCGATCACGTATTCACGGTTGCCGGTCTCGAAAGCGTACCGCTCACCTTTGTTCAATCGCAAAGTGGCGAAATCCAGAAATCGCATGGTGCCGGGGGCTACGACCTGCTGGAACTTGCCATTCTTGTGAGCTTTGATGTGACGATCCATAAACACCTCTTCAGTTCGGTGGCGAGGGCCGGTGGGCTGGCCGCAGACTCTACTTTCCGCCGGAATACTTGTCGTAAGCTTCCGCCACATGGGCTTCAGCGGCCCCGCCGTGGTGGATCAGCACACGATAGCGAAGCGTTAACGAATTTCCGGCGGGAATAGTAACGCTGCCGTCGCGCTTTGGGTCGTTGTAGAAATCGTGCTCGCCAAAGGGGTTGACGGCGAACAATCCATAATCGCGCGCGTGCCAGTAGGTCGGATGCTTGATGTTGGCCGGATTGTCGAAGATGGCGATGCCGAGCGATTCGCCGTCAACATCGCCGGAATAGTCGACCCAGTTCGCGCGCTTGCCCCAAATATCCTTAATGTCCGTTTTTCCCTCGGAGTTCAACATCTTCAGGCCCGGTTGCGTTAGGCCATTGACCACGCGGATGGCGAAGGTGCCTTCCTTGGTATCTCCCATTTTCAGCCGCACGCCCTTATTGGCGGTCAGGGTGAAAGTGCAGTCGATAACCCGCGTGGTGGCGTCGCCGGAAAAGGTGTATTGCTGGGTCTCGCTGCCGATGGCCTTGCTGTCGGGACCCACCAACTCAAATTCCGCCTTCAGTGTGCCGGTTTTTCCATGGCTTTTTGCCTCATCGAGTTTAACAAAGACGGTCCTGCCCTTGGGCAGTTCCTCACTCGAGTAAGTGACGCCATTGGCAGTTTGCGATGCGCGGGTCGGTTGGCCCTCACCCCAGAAATCAATTCCGTTAATGTCGCCGTGGGCGAAAAACAAGGCGCGGTGGTGCGGATGGTCGCGCCGCTCGCCAGGAATATCTGTGCGCATGGGGAATCCGCGAGTAACCACAGTACCCTGCGCCGAGCGCAGTGGTGACATGTAGGGTTTGGGAGATCCCTTTTCATAGTGAAACGTGGTGAAGGGTTTGCCATCAATGAGAATTTCCACGGAATTGGCTTGCGGCTCCAGTTTTACCGATTCATCCGCCCCTGCCGTCAGGTTGCAGGAAAAAAGAATGGCAAATCCGAGGAGCATTACGGGTTTTCGAATTCTGGTCATGGAATGAAGCCTCACAGGCTGACGAGATTAAAGCCGGTTGGGCCGGCTGCCGCGGGCATGATCGCCGCCTTCGCAGGGCGTGAGGCCGGACTCCGCCGGCCTCCGGGGCATCGAGGGCTCGTCAACGATTATGTTTGCCACGACCATGGGATTATCAGCACCCCCGCGGGCACTGTCAAGTGATGCGCCTGCATGGTAGTGGGTCAGGTTTAATCCTGGAGGCGGCTTCGCACAGTCCGGAGTTGTAGCGCGGCTGTCCTCAGCCGCGCAACCGTCGCGGGTGGGGACACCTGCGCTACAAAATTCAAACTGAACCACTACTGCCTGCATTTCGAACGGTCAAAGACTTTCCAGTTTGAAGATGGATGTCTGGGATGCAGCGTGCTTGCTTTATCGAGTCCCGACGAGTTGAACCGCGAAAAGGGAGAGGGCACAAAAGTACCATACTCAGCGTCAAATCCTTGTAGTAAAATACGCGAGGGAACAGGCTGCGCACCCTAAACTCTGCTCCTTCTTGTCAAATTAAGATTGCGGCGGGTAGTGGTGCAGTTTGAAGTAGAGGCGGCTATATCCGCCATTTGGTCCGTCGGCTGACGGATAAACTCGCCGCTACAAGTTCAAACTGCGCCACTACCATGCGGCGCCATCGCGGCGGGAGCGGGGAAATTCTTTTGTTCGACCCAAGGCTCAGGATATGTCCCATCCACTTCCTGTTATTTCGCCGCCCAGCACCGTCACCCCCAGCGAGCAGGCCGGATTCAAGCTCAAGCAAATTCGAGAACGATTGGGAATGACCCTCCGCCAGGTCGAGGAAGCCAGCCTGGAGATTGCCGACACTGAGCGCAGCGCGGAATATGTCGTGTCGATGGCCCGCCTCAATCAGATTGAAAATGACGGCTCCCTTCCCAGCATCTACAAGTTCTACAGCCTGGCGGTCATCTACCGGCTGAGCATCGAAGAAATGATGGGCGTGTACGGGATCAACATGGGCAAGATGCAGGAGCACCGCCACGCCACATTGCAATCCTCAACACACCTTTTTACGGTGGAAGTGGGCGATCCGGCGCGGGCTATTCGATTTCCTGTGCGCTTTGACCCGGGTTTCCGCCCTGAAAAAACTGCCTTCCTTTCGCGCCTGATCGAGTCCTGGGGAGAAATCCCCGCCGGCCTGCTCAGCCAGCTTGATTTCAAGAAATATCGCTACGGATTTATCGGACTGGAAGACCAGATGATGGTGCCGCTCCTGCGGCCCGGTTCCATCGTGCAGGTTGACGATGCCCGGCGAAGGATTGTGAATTCGGGTTGGCTGACGGAATACGATCGCCCCATCTATTTCCTGGAGCTGCGGTACAGTTACGAATGTTGTTGGTGTTTCCAGCGCGGCAAGGAAGTCACACTGCTTCCCCACCCCTTGTCTTCTGCCGGACCGCGAACCATCCGCATTCCGGACGACGGCGAAGTGCTAGGGCAGGTCGTCGGCGTCGCGATGCGGGTCGTGCAGTAGGGGCCACAGGTCGGTTTCGCGTAGAATTCTCAAAATCACCTCCGTGTTCTTTTCGAATAGCTTCCGTGCCAGAGGGTGGCAGTCCTCCGGCGGGAGAATCTGGTAGGATTTCAGCCGCTTCCACACATTGACCAGCCGTGCGTGGTCCTCCTTAAGTGGTTCGAAGAAATCCAGCAGGTCTTCCGTCTGCTCCTGAAGCGAAAGCGCAATCAGCTCATCGAAAATGCGCGTGTGGCAGCGGCGCAGGCCTTCGTCAACGGCTTCGGACGGGTAGCGTGTTTCCAGGCCGTAGTGGTGATAACGCCCGGTATTGTAATCGCGCAACGAGGCAATATAGACCAGTTGGCTGAAGTGGCCTTTCAGCTCCGACAGAGTGCGCTGCTCGAAGTCGCGCACCAGGCGGTCAACGTCCTCTGGGTTGGCGAAGGCGCTCGGATTGGGCAGTTGATCGTCAGGCATGCAGGCAGACTGTGCGGGTCAACCCCTCGCAGGCCAGTCCAACCTGAATTATACAGGGGGAAATACCGGGAAGCATTCTCGGAAGGTCTGGACAGGGACAAAATGTCTCAGGCGGCTTGCAAATTTGAAGTTGTAAGGACGGGCTTCCTGCCATGGTCAGGGAAGTGAATAAGAAAAAGCGGAACTACCTTACTCATCGATGCCCAGCAATATGGAGGCTGAAAGAACAGTCGTCCACAGGCCCCGTTTGTCGCCAATAGCGGATTGCGTGACGTGCAGCGTCCGGACGATCTTGTTGGAAATCTGATAGATCTCTTTTTTCTCGTTCCAGCTTCGATCGGGATCGAATTCCACGCCCAGCGTGGTGGCGAGCATTTCCGCGGCCAACTCCTCGGCGTATTCGCCAGCTACTTCCTCCGTTTCGCCGAAGGAATGGTGTTCGGAAAGGTAGCCGAAGGTGTTCCGGTCGCTGGGAATGGCCACGCCCACGGAAGCGGCAATCAGACGGTGCGGCTCGCGCGTGGAGTTCTCGCTCATCACCACAAAGGTGACCTGCCCCGGCTTCAATTCTTTTACACCCTCGGCGCGCGGGATCAGCTTGCATCGGGGAGGGAAAATGCTGGAAACCCGTACGAGATTGCACGCGGCAATGCCCGCCGAACGCAATGCCAACTCGAAGCTGGTCAGCTTTTCGCGGTGCTTTCCTACACCTTTGGTCAGGAACATCCGTTTGGCTACGAACATTCCACTTCCTGCTTTCTCCCGGGGGGAATGGGTTTCAGAGATTGCCTTCCAAGTGCGTTCAAATCCTGCCCCAGGAAATAAGTTTCCTCTCTAGCACGGGGAGTTCGTACCGTAGCAAAAATTTCCGAAAAGTGTCAATGGGTTTTTCGCCCTTGTCCCCATAGATTGCGACCGAATTTGTGCATCAAAACTCGGATAGCATGAAACACGGCTTGGGTCTTGACTAAATCCCACGCCCAAGATATGTTGTCGCTTCATTTCAGCCTAATCCGCCCTAGTTTTCCGGATAAGCAGAAGAAAACTAAGCAATGGAGGAACAATGAATCCGAAAGCCGTACTCGAGTTTGCAGCCGCCAACAACGTGAAGATCGTGGATCTTCGCTTCACGGACCTGCCGGGGCTGTGGCAGCACGTCTCCTACCCCATTCATGAGTTGGAGGAGTCTTCGTTTGAAGAAGGATTCGGAATGGACGGCTCCAGCATCCGCGGCTGGGCCGCGATCCATGAAAGCGACATGCTCCTGATCCCCGATCCGAGCTGGTACACCCTCGATCCTTTCACGGACACGCCCACCCTCGTGCTGATTTGCGATGCCGTGGATCCCATCACCAAGCAACGCTACGTCCGCGACCCGCGCAACGTCGCGAAGAAGGCCGAGACGTACCTTGCCTATACGGGGATCGCCGACAAAGCGTACTTCGGCGCCGAGGCGGAATTCTTCATCTTTGACAACATTCGCTTCGATCAGGCCCAGAACTTCGGCTTTTACTTCATTGACGCGGAGGAAGGCCGCTGGAATTCCGGCCGCGAGAAAGACAATCTGGGTTACCGGCCGCGCTACAAGGAAGGATATTTTCCCGCTCCGCCCACCGATCACTACCAGGACCTGCGCAGTGAGATGGTGCAGACCATGGAAAAGTGCGGGCTCGACATCGAATGCCATCACCACGAAGTGGCAACGGGCGGTCAGTGCGAAATTGACCAGCGCTTCAATTCGCTGTTGAAGTCCGCGGATGGAATGATGATTTACAAGTACGTCATCCGCAATGTGGCCTATCAGTACGGAAAGAGCGTGACCTTTATGCCCAAACCGCTCTATCAGGACAATGGCTCCGGCATGCACACGCACCAGAGCTTGTGGAAAGAGGGCAAGCCGCTCTTCGCGGGCGACCGTTATGCCGGCTTGAGCCAGTTGGCGCTTCATTACATCGGCGGCCTGCTGAAACACTCCAAGGCGCTGGCGGCGTTGATTGCCCCCACCACGAACTCCTACAAGCGACTGGTGCCGGGCTTCGAAGCGCCTGTGAACCTTGCCTACTCGCGGCGGAATCGCAGCGCAGCTTGCCGCATCCCCATGTACTCCGCAAATCCCAAGGCGAAGCGCGTGGAATACCGCCCACCTGACACTTCCTGCAATCCCTACCTCGCTTTCGCCGCCATGTTGATGGCCGGCCTGGACGGAGTGGAGAACAAGATCGATCCCGGAGAGCCGCTCGACAAGGACATCTACGATCTTGGCCCCGAGGAGATGAAATCCGTCCCCTCCATGCCCGGCTCACTGGAAGAATCTCTCCGCGCCCTCGAAAAGGACCACGACTTCCTGTTAAAAGGCGACGTCTTCAGCGAGGAGATGCTCGAAACCTGGATCGAGTACAAGATCAAGAACGAAGTGCAGGCCGTCAACACCCGCCCGCACCCCTACGAGTTCGCGCTGTATTACGATATTTAGGAAATGCTGTCCGTTGACCTTGGTCATTTGCCCATCGCAACGGAATCCGCTGGAATTACTCGACCGCCGGAGCGCTGAACGTTTCGGCGGTCGTTTCCTTTTGGGTCAGCGAAGGTCGAGCCTGGAGTTGGCACGCAAGATTCTCGATCGGTTTTCCTGCCCCCGGCCCCGGACTTCACACATCTGTCACCAAACTCCCCCCTTGGACAAGCTATAATCACCCGAATGCGCCCTGAATTTGAGCCCATCCCTTTCGAGGACCGCGTCAAAGCCGCCGGCAACGTGGCGCGTCTGGAGGAACAGTTGGCGCCGAAGCTGATGGCTCCGCTCGCCTCACTGCTTTCGCACTCTCCCGATCCTGACGGCGCACTCAACCTTTTGGAGCGCTGTGCCCAGGGCGCGCCCCCACAGGTTTTGGCGGAATTGGCCCGTTATCCGGCCGCGCTCTCCTATCTGGTCGCCATCTTTGGCTATAGCGGATACCTGGCGGAGACGCTGCTTTCCGAGCCCCAGCTTGTGGTGCAGTTTGCGCGTGACCGCAATTTTACCAAGCTGAAATCCAAGGAAGACCTGATGCAGGACTTCGCGCGCTTTTCCACGACCAATCCCGACCCGTGGCTCGCGGCTTTGCTCGCTCGATTCAAGCGCAGGAATTACCTTCGCATCGTGCTGAAGGACGTGCTGGGCCTCTCAACGCTCGGCGAAACGACATTGGAGCTTTCCACGCTGGCCGACGTGATCTTGTCCGACGCCTATCTCTTTTGCGATCGCGAGCTGGAAAAGCGCTACGGACAGCCCCAATACCGTGACGCGCAGGGGCGCATTGTGCGCGCGGGCTTCAGCATCGTTTCGCTCGGCAAGCTGG
>JASIKV010000542.1 GCA_030049455.1 Terriglobia bacterium | reverse complement strand
GTCGATAGGCCTCGGCATCTTCGGCATATTCCTTTTTCTTGTTTATCACTCCTATTCGCTGGTCTTTCTTGGGCATTTTCTGCTTGGGTTTTCGGGCGGTATTTTCATCATCCCCCTCCAGTCGTTTCTTCAGGCCCATGCCGGAGAACACTCCAAGGGGCGCATCATCGCTGCCTCAAACGTTTTGACCTTCACGGGGGTGTTTCTGGGCGCTGGAATATTTGCGTTGCTCGCGGGCCCCTGCCGGATGCAGGCGAACCAGATTTTGCTCGTTATGGCCGTGGTTTCGTTCGGGGCAACCTGGCATATCTTGACCGTTTTGCCCGATTTTACCATCCGTCTGTGCTTTTTCCTGCTCACGCACACTTTTTACCGCATTGAAGTTCGTGGCGCCGAGAATCTGCCGCGGCGCGGCCCGGCCCTTCTGGTTTGCAATCATATTTCCTTCGCCGACCCGTTTCTGATTGGCGCGTGCACGTCACGGTTCATTCGCTTCCTGATGTTCCGCCAATTCTATGAAACGCGCGGAATCCACTGGCTGGCAAAGCTCATGGGCGCCATTCCAATTGCGGAAGGTGACAAGCCACGCGAACTGGTTGAGTCCTTGCGCGGAGCGCAGGCCCGATTGCAGGAAGGCGATCTGGTCTGTATCTTCGCGGAGGGCGCCATTACCCGAACGGGCAATCTGCTGCGCTTCCGACGAGGCTTCGAGCGGATTACGCGCGGCCTTCCGGTTCCCATCATTCCCGTCCACCTGGACCGTGTTTGGGGGAGCATCTTCAGCTTTGAACGTGGCCGGTTCTTTTTTAAATGGCCGCGCCGCATTCCCTATCGCGTCACGGTGAGTTTTGGGGCCCCGCTCGCAGGTGATTCGGGCGCCTTTCAGGTGAGACAGGCGGTCATGGCCCTGAGCGCGGAGGCCTTTGCTCGCAGGAGCGAGGTCCAGCGGCCTTTGCCCGAAATGTTCCTGGACAGTGCGCGCCGCAATTGGAGGCGGTTCGCAATGGCCGATTCGATGGGCCGCCGGATTAATTTTGGACAGGCCCTGATTGGTTCACTGCTTTTCCGGAGCCATGTGACTGAACACTGCCCTGGCGAGAAGATGATCGGGATATTGTTGCCGCCCTCCGTGCCGGCCGCTCTGCTCAACTTCGGCATCAGCCTGGCAGGCCGCGTGCCGGTGAACCTCAATTACACGGCGTCAAAGCAGTCTATGGACATTGCCATCGAGCGGGCCGGCCTCAAAACGATATTTACTACTGAGAAGCTGCTGGAGCGGGCTGGAATCGAAAAGCAACCGGGCATGCGGATGATAGAAGATGCCGCCAGGTCATTTACCCGCAGCCGCAAGCTGGCATGGGCTGTAATCGCCAGGCTCGTTCCCACGGCTTGGCTTCGCCGCTGGCTGATTCCCCGCGAGGTGAAACTTGAATCTCTGGCAACGATCATCTTTTCCAGCGGGAGCACCGGAACCCCGAAGGGCGTGATGCTCAGCCATCGCAACATCGTTTCAAACCTGGAAGGCGTGCAGCAGGCCATAAACGTTAGCCGGAGCGATTGCCTCTTGGGCGTTTTGCCCTTCTTTCATTCCTTTGGATTCACGATTGGCCTTTGGCTGCCTGCGGTCTCCGGATTTGCCATCGTCTACCATACCAACCCGCTTGAGGGGCGCAAAATCGGCGAGCTTTGCCGGAAGTACCGCGTCACGATTCTGATATCGACCCCCACCTTCACGGGAGAATACGTGCGACGCTGCGAGGTGGATGACTTCGCCTCCCTGCGCGTGGCAATTGTCGGCGCAGAGCGCCTCAAACCCGAACTGGGCGACGCCTTCCGCGAAAAATTCCACCTGGATCTCCTTCAAGGGTATGGGTGTACGGAACTCTCGCCCGTGGTTTCGGTGGAGTCCTCCGGATATGCCGGCCATGAACAAAAGCAGATTGGCGCCAAGCGCGGGACCGTGGGCCATCCCATTCCCGGAGTCGCCGTGCGGATAGTAAATCCTGAAACTTTCCAGACGCTCGGCGCCGGCCAGCCGGGAATGCTGTTAGTGAAAGGCGCGAGCGTAATGGCCGGCTATCTGGGTGAGCCGGAAAAGACGCGCCAGGTCATTTGGGAAGATGGTTGGTATATTACAGGCGACATTGCGCAGCTCGATGACGACGGGTTTATCCAGATTACGGGGCGGCTTTCGCGATTTTCAAAGATCGCAGGCGAGATGGTCTCGCACGTCCAGGTAGAGGAAGCTCTGCACCGCGCGCTGGGCTGCTTGGAGCCTCGCATGGTGGTGACCTCCGTCTCCGATGAGCAGAAGGGGGAGCGCTTCGTGGTCCTCCACACGGACCTGGGAATAGCCGTGGACGAACTGCTCAAGCGCCTGCGCGATTCCGGGTTCCCAAAACTCTGGGCCCCGCGCAAAGAGAATTTTTTTGCGGTGCCCGCGCTGCCGCTGCTGGGAAGCGGTAAATTAGACCTGAAGCAATTGCAGGAGACTGCTGAAAAGCTCGCCAGGGCTTCAGGATAATCGGGCCGGGTAGCGATTCTGGCATTGCAAACGCCTCATGCAATCCATGAAAGCAACGCGATTGCGCCTCGAAGTGTGGAACGATCCATTCATAAACGGTATACTCCTTGCTGGCGGCCGGTCCGAGCCCCTCGCATTCAATTGTCAGTGCTGGTCTGATTAGCTCCGGCTTCGGATAATTGAAAATTAACCCGAAGATCATCCCTATCGGAATGCTTTTTACTCGAATTATTACCCGGCTGTCCCTCTGGCTGCTTGCGCACACGTTTTATCGTGTGGAGCTGCAGGGCGCCGAGCACCTTCCAAAATCCGGGCCGTTCTTGCTGGTCTGCAATCACCTTGCTTTCATCGATCCGCTCCTGCTGGGCGCAGGTCTGGGACGATCCATATGCTTCCTGATGCCCCGACGCTTTTATGAAGCGCCCGCGGTGAACTGGCTTGCGAAGCGAATGGGAGCTATTCCGGTTTCAGCGTCGGATCCGCCATCGCAACAGGACAAGGCACTGCAAACCGCACATGGCATATTGAAGGCCGGC
>JASIKV010000541.1 GCA_030049455.1 Terriglobia bacterium | reverse complement strand
ACCCGTGGAGCTTCACGACCACCGCCGGTCCGAGTCAGGTGACGGTAGACTTCTCAACCACTTATCAAACCATCCGCGGCTTTGGCGGCTCGACCGCGTGGCTGGGCGCGCTGACTACCCAACAGGCAACCGCCTTGTTCAACCAGGCGAATGGTCTCGGGCTCAGCATCCTGCGCGTGCGCATTGATCCTGAGGGCTCCGCGTCCAGCAGCCCACCCTATGTCACAGACGAGTGGACGCAGGAATTGACCAACTCCCAGGAAGCCATGTCGGCGAACCCCAACGCCATTGTGTTCGCAACGCCCTGGACGCCGCCCCCCGCGATGAAAACCAGCTCCACAAGCCAGCCTTACTGGTCCGGCTCTCCTGCCTGCTCGCCCGACCCCGACGATTGCGGCGGCTATCTTGATCCGTCCAATTATGCTCAATATGCCGATTACCTCGAAGACTTCGTCAATTACTTCGCCACCGCCAATCCGGCTGTAAACCTCAACGCCATCTCCATGCAGAATGAGCCGGATTACGCCAACGTGGACTATGAGTCCTGCTATTGGACCCCGCAACAGATGGACTCGTGGGTGGCATCGCTTACGGCGAATGGCGCTGCCAATCCCATTACGACCAGGCTCATCATGCCGGAGTCGTATAGCTTCAATCCCGCTCAATCCGATCCCACGCTTGACGATCCCAATGCGGTCGGTAATGTTTCCATCGTGGGCGGGCATATCTATGGCGCGCCACCGTCCTATTACACCAACGCTGAAAACCTCGGTAAAGATGTATGGATGACCGAGCACTACCTCTCGCCCGCCGGATCGGAGCCTGCCATCGGCGATGCCTTGATCATGGCCGAGGAAATCCATAATTCCTTGACAGTGGCTTACTACAACGCCTACGTCTGGTGGTGGATTTGGGACAATCTCAGTGACAACATCAACTACGGACTCATCAATTCCAGCACCAGCAGCCCCGCGCCGACCTACTACGGTTACGCGATCGGCCAGTTTTCAAAGTTCATCCAACCCGGATTTGTGCGCGTGTCGGCCGTGTCGAACTCGATCTCCGGAGTGTATTTTTCAGCCTACACCACTACGGGGAACAGCCCATATCACTATGTGATCGTGGCGATCAACGCCAACGCGACACCGCAGAGCGCGTCCTTTACGCTCGAAAACGGCTCCGTAACCTCCTTGACGCCTTACGCAACCACCTCGGCGGGTGGGCTGGCGCCGCAAACTGCCGTCAGCGTGGCGGGGGGTGAATTCAATTACACGCTTCCCGCGCAGAGCATCGTTACTTTTGTCCAGTAACGCTACCGGCCGGGGAGCAGTCTCGCACCAGAAAAGACCGGAAAGACGGGGAGGAACGAAACGCTTCCCGCTTCGCAGAGAAAGGGGCTTCTGATGATCCGTAATCTTTGGTTTGCCTTCATGGCTTCGCTACTGATGGTTGTTCCCTTGTCGGGCGCTGCGCCGGAGCCCTACAAGAATTTCAAAGTCACAGTCTACATTCCCATCCAGGTGGTCGAGCGCATGGACCATGACCCAGCCTGGCTTGAGTCAAGCTGGAACACCATCAGCAGCCACGTGCACGTGGACGAAGTCTTTATTGAAACCTATCGCGGCGGTACGAGCGCGGAAGACTCGACGGTCGACCACGTGAAGAGCTTCTTTGCCTCGCATGGCGTGGCGACGTCCGGGGGCATGGCGATGGCGGGCCCGGGCGGCGGAGGGCAATTCCGCTCCCTCGACTACGCCGATCCCAAGGACCGCGAGCTCGTTCAGCGCATGTCGGCGCTGACCGCGCGCCACTTTGACAGAATCATGCTCGACGACTTCTTCTTTGTAAACACCAAGAGCAAAGCCGACATTGCCGCCAAAGGCGAGCGGACCTGGGATGAGTACCGGCTGGACCTGATGGATGAGGTTTCGCGCGACCTGGTCCTGAAGCCTGCCCAGGAAGCCAATCCCAACGCTCATGTGATCATCAAATACCCCAACTGGTACCCGTCGTTCCAGGGGCTCGGCTACGATCTGGATCATGAATCCCAAATGTTTCCGGAAATCTGGACGGGCGACGAAACGCGCGACCCGGAGATGACCGACCAGCAGCTTCAGCAGTACGAAAGCTATGAAATCTTCCGCTACCTCGAGAACGTCGCGCCGGGACGCAATGGGGGCGGGTGGGTGGATTCCTACGGTGTGCGATACATCGATCGCTATGCCGAACAACTTTGGGACACGATTTTTGCCAAGGCGCCGGCCATGAATTTGTTTCAGTATTCGGACCTGTCGCGTCCGGCGGAAGCGGGCGAGCGCAGCGCCTGGCAGTTGCTGCCCACTTCCTTTGATTATTTTGAAATGATGCGCGAATGCTGCGGCCTGCCGTTCAGTCCGGATGCCAAGCCTCCCCTGCTGGCTGACGTGGCCGACTATGCGCTGCGCCAGGTTGACCGGGTGGCGGGCGCGCTCGGGCATCCCGAGGGCTTGGGCGTTTACCGTCCCTATCAATCCAGCGGCGAGGATTTCCTGGGCGATATGGTGGGCATGATCGGAATCCCCGTCGAGATGTCTCCGCAGTGGCCCAAGGCCCGGACCGTCCTGCTGACGGAAGCGGCAAAATCCGATCCCGGTATCCTGACGAAGATTAAGCAGCACTTAAGCGACGGAGACAACGTCATTATCACTTCCGGCCTGCTGGGAGCGCTTCAGGACCAGGGGATGAAACAGATAACCGACCTGCGCCTTACCGGCCGCGTGCTGGCGCCCACATCCTTTGTGGCGGGATTTGGCTCTGGCTCGGCATCGGAACTTGCGGGCGCGCAGAACGCCATCCTTTTCCCCGAAGTGCATTTCTACACTAACGAAGATTGGGCCGTCGTGCGCGGCATGGCCAACGGGCGCGGGGTGCCCTTGCTGGTGACCGACAGGTATGGTGACGGAACGCTCTACGTTTGGGCGATGCCGGAGAATCTGAACGACCTTTATCGCCTGCCGGCGGGCGTGCTGGATGCCCTGCGCCGCTACCTTGCGCCTGCCGCGCCGGTGCGCCTGGAGGGCCCTGCCAAGGTGAGCCTGTTCGCCTATGATAACGACACCTTTGTGGTCGAATCGTTCCTCGATCAACCCGTGGCGGTGCGCGCGACTGGGAGCTACGCGCACATTCAAAACGTCGCGACCGGCACCACGCTGAACGGCGAGCCGGTGGTCAATCGCTTTTTCGGCGCGCCGCGTACCGGTTCCGCTGCCGCGCCCGCCGTTTATAGCTTCGAGGTTCAAAT
>JASIKV010000540.1 GCA_030049455.1 Terriglobia bacterium | reverse complement strand
CCCGGAGGCTTCGTGCGCGCGAGCCATTTCCTGAAAGCTGCGATATTTCCCCGTGCCCACAATCAGGCGCGAATGAAATTCCTTTCCCGCAATCCGCAGGACGTCATCCATTTTGGTCCACCTCGCTTTCGATTCTAGCCGCCGAAATGCGAAATTGCAAAGGCGGTGGGATGGTGAAGCGCCTCAGAATGCTGTAGCGCGGGTGTCCCCACCCGCGACGGTTTCGCGGCTGGGGACAGCCGCGCTACAACCCCGGCGCCAACGGTGCTCATAAATCGCCGCTACAACGTCCGGCGGTACGCACCACGACGCTCGCTTTCGGGTTGACATCTTACCCAAAGTGTGGATACTTGGGTTATATGTCTACCCAAAAGGAAAAAGAACGGCTGGAACTGCTGCAAGGGACGCTCGACCTGCTCATCCTGCGCACGCTTATCTTCGGCCCGCAGCACGGCCAGGGCATCGCGCGCGCCATTCAACAAACGTCCGCGGACGAACTACTGGTGGAGCACGGTGCGCTCTACCCCGCCCTCCAGCGCCTGGAAGATCGCGCCTGGATCGCGGCCGAATGGGGAACTTCCGCGAATAACCGCAAGGCGCGCTTCTACAAGCTCACCCCGGCGGGCCGCAAACAACTTGTCAAAGAAACCACCAAGTGGCGGCGATTGGCCGCGGCCATCGGGCGAATCCTGGGCGCTGAAGCGCGGGAGGGCTAAGGCCGTGTTCCGGCGAAAACGCAAACAGAGCGACTTCAAAGCGGAAATCAATACGCACCTTGAGCTCGAAATCGAACGCCTGAAAGACCAAGGCCTGAGCGATGAAGACGCCCGCATGGCGGCTCGGCGGGCCTTCGGCAATGTCACGCGGGCGGAAGAGCGCTTCTACGAATCCAGCCGCTGGCTTTGGTGGGACCACCTGGCGCAGGACGTCCGCTACGGCTTGCGGATGCTCGGAAGAAATCCCGGCTTTGCAGCGAGCGCCATTCTGACCCTGGCGCTCGGAATCGGCGCCAATACGGCTATCTTCAGTGTGATCAACGCCGTGCTACTTAGGCCTTTGCCATTTCCCAACCCCAGTCAACTTGTGCAGATATGGGAGTTCGATCACAGACTGGGAAATGACCGGGGAGTTATCTCGCCTTATAACTTCCTCGACTGGCAAAGTCAAAATCACTCATTTGTCGCAATGGCAGCCTACGGATATGACCATTTCGGCCTTACCGGAGGACAGATGCCGGTCAGCGTCCGCGGCATGAGTGTCACCGCTAGCTATTTTCGGGTCTTCGGCATCAGCCCCGTGTTGGGTCGCGACTTCCTGCCCAATGAGGACCAGCCGGGAGCAGCACACGTTGCGGTCGTGAGCTATTCCGCGTGGCAGGATTATTTCGGAAAAGACGCGGGGATATTAGGCAAAAAGATCACGCTGGATGAACAAGCATACACCGTCATCGGCGTGATGCCTGATGACTTTGATACCTTGGGTGCGGGAATTGAGATTTGGATCACACCCGCTTTTGACCTGAAGGGGCTGACGCGCGGCCACCACGGTTTCTTTGCCGTCGGCCGCCTGAAACCGGGTGTGACGCTGTCGGCAGCTCGCACTGAGGCGAATACCATCGCACAGCGCCTGGCCCAGCAGTATCCCGACACCAATCGTACCAGCGGAATTGAACTGATTCCGCTTCGTGAAGAAGTTGTCGGCAACACCCGCATCGCGCTTCTGGTCCTTTGGGGGGCGGTAGGGTTGGTACTACTGATTGCCTGCGCCAATGTTGCCGGATTGCTGCTCTGCCGGGGCGTGGTTCGCCAGCGGGAATTCGCGGTCCGGTCGGCGCTCGGCGCGCGGCGGTCACGCCTGGTGACACAACTCCTGGTCGAGTGCGCTTTGCTGGCTGAGGCCGGCGGCCTGTTGGGTCTGGCCCTGGCTCAGTGGGGAACCGGCGCCATCGTTCGCACTGCCGCCATCCCGCGGGTCCATGCCTTGGCGCTCGATGCGCGAGCCCTGGCCTTTACCGGCTTGCTCACTTTGCTGACCGGAATCATCTTCGGGCTTGCTCCCGCTTTCTCCGCTTCATCGCTCCATCTGAATTCCACTCTCCGCCGGGCGAACGAAGCGGGCACGCACGGCGCGCGCCTGCGCAGCGGTTTTGCCGCCATTGAAATCGCGTTGAGCCTGGTCTTGCTGGTGGGCACCGGCTTGCTCATCAAGAGTTTGTGGCTGCTGGGACGCGTAAACCCCGGGTTCAATCCCCAAGGGGTGCTCGGCATGAGGTTGTCACTGCCGGAGGCGAAGTATCCGGACGGCTTGCAGCGTACCACCGTCTTCAAACAGGTCATTGAACGCCTGCAATCCCTGCCCGGAGTCAGGAGTGTAGGTGGCGTCAATGACCTCCCCTTCAGCGGTTCTCGCACGACCTCCTCCTTCGACATTGTGGGAGCATCGCCAGGACCGAAGGACGAGACTCCTCAGGCCGACCGGCGCGACATCAGCCCCGGCTACTTCCAGACGATGGGAATTCCGCTGTTCGAAGGGCGATGGTTCACGGACGCCGATAACGCCGATTCGCCACTTGTGGCGATCATCAATGAAGACCTGGCGCGAAAGTATTTTTCGGATCGCAACCCTATAGGTGAAAAACTGAGATATCGAGAAAAAACTTGGGAGATCGTCGGTGTAGTCGGCAACGTGAAAATCCAGAACTTGGCCAAACAATATACGCCGGAGTTCTACCTTCCCTATTTGCAACTCGGTTCACCGACCTGGATGTTCTTCGCTGTTCGGAGCCACGGCGATCTGCGCTCGCTCATCGCCTCCGTGCGCAAGGCCTCACGCGACGTCGTGCCGAATGAACCGTTGTACGACATGCGGACCATGGAAGAACGGGTGGCCACATCCACGGCGTCGCGCCGGTTGAACGCCTGGTTGCTCGGGGTTTTCGCCGGACTCGCTCTGATCCTTTCGGTGTTGGGGATTTACGGCGTTATCGCTTTTTCCGTCGCGCAACGCACCCGCGAGTTTGGAATCCGCCAAGCGCTGGGAGCCGAGCGCGGCGATGTTTTGCGGCTCGTCCTCCGCCAGGGCCTGGGATTGACGCTCGCGGGCATTGGCGTGGGCCTGGCGGGAGCCGCGGGACTTACTCGATACCTCGCGAGCCTCCTCTACGGCGTGACGCCTCAGGATGCCTTTACATTCATTGCTGCGGCATCCCTCTTGGTGCTGGTCGGGCTGCTAGCATGCTACTTGCCCGCCCGCCGGGCAACCCGCGTGGACCCAATGGATGCGCTGCGGTATGAGTGAGTTGCTGGAGGGTTAAATCAATGTTCCGGCGAAAACGCAAACAGAGCGACTTCAAAGCGGAAATCAATACGCACCTTGAGCTCGAAATCGAACGCCTGAAAGACCAAGGCCTGAGCGATGAAGACGCCCGCATGGCGGCTCGGCGGGCCTTCGG
>JASIKV010000539.1 GCA_030049455.1 Terriglobia bacterium | reverse complement strand
AAGAAGTGCGTCGACCGCACGGCAGACCTCGGTGCGAAGCTCATCTGCGGCCCTCTTTATGCGGGTCTCGGCGTAATGACCGGAAGCCGCCGCACCAAGCAAGAGTGGAAGTGGGCCGTCAAAGGTCTGCGAGCCGCTGCCGCGCACGCCCAAAAGCGCGGCGTGTGCCTGTGCATCGAGCCGCTGAACCGATTTGAAACTTATTTTCTCAATACGCTTGAAGATGCCGCCCGCATGGTGCGCGAGGTAGGCGCGCCCAACGTGAAAATTCACTTTGACACTTTTCATTCCAACATCGAGGAACAGCATCCCGCCGCATCCCTCCGCGCCGTGGCCAGGCACCTGGGGCACGTCCACATTTCTGAAAACGACCGTGGCATTCCGGGAACGGGACACAACGATTGGGAAGGTGTTTTCAAAGCGCTCAAGCAAACCGGGTACGACGGCTGGCTGACCATCGAGTCGTTCGCTCAGCCCGAACCCGCGCTCGCCGCGGCCGCCGCCATCTGGCGTGATCTCGCACCTACCGGCGACGATCTGGCACGCCGCGGGTTGCGCTTCACCAGGAGTCTTGCGCGCAAGTTGAGAATTTCGTAAAGGCGATTCAGAACCCGTCCTGAGATGACCGAGGAGAATCCGATGGCTGCTGCGAGCTTCGAGAAGGCAAAATCTCCGGCCATGACGGCCAAAGCTTTGGCTCCGTGGATAAGCCTGCTCTCTCTCGCTGCGTGCACACTTTGGATCACCGGACGCGTCAGCGCGCAGGGGTCCGAGGAGATTCCGTTTTATAAACACACCATCGACCTCGGGCAGAGCGAGGCTGCCGAAGTCGCTGATGTGAACCTCGACGGAAGGCTCGACATTATCTCCGGCGAAAACTGGTATGAGCAGACGGCGCCGGGCAAAGACGGGCCGCGCTGGATCAAGCACCACTTTCGCGATCTGGGATGGGTGGGCGGATACGTGGAAGATCTCGGCGACCTGGCGATTGACGTGAATGGCGACGGCTATCCCGATATCGTCACCAGCTCCTACTGGGCCGACAATCTGGCTTGGTGGGAGAATCCGGGCAAATCGAGCAGGCCCTGGGTGGAGCACGTGATCGAGAAGCGCGCTCCCGTGGAGTTCTCCTTTCTGGTGGACATTCTTAATACCGGCAAGCGCCAACAACTTCTGCCCCAATTCGGCGACAGGAATTTTCCGCTGACCTGGTACGAAATCGAAGGCAAAGGAAGCGCCGCGCACTGGGTCGGTCACGTCGTCAGCCCGCGCAGCTACGGCCATGGCATCGGCGCCGGCGATGTGAATGGCGACGGCCGCACAGACATCATCACGCCCAAGGGCTGGTTTGAGGCTCCGGCGGACCCGCGCAACGGCGAGTGGATTTTTCATCCCGAGTTCGACCTGGGTGACACGGGATTCATCTATGTGATGGACGTGAACGGCGACGGCTTGCCGGACATTGTCACCAGCCTCGGCCACGACTACGGAATTTTCTGGATGGAACAGAGAAAAGATGACCAGGGTAATCGCACCTGGGTAAAACACATGATCGACAAAGCCTGGTCGCAGGCCCACGCTATGACCATCGCGGACCTCAAGGGCGATGGCAAGCCTGTGTTGATCACGGGCAAGCGATACTACGCGCACGAAACCGATCCCGGCGCGAATGAGCCGCTCGGACTTTATTGGTACGAGAAGATCCAGAACGGCCAGGACATCCAATGGCGGCGCCACATCATCGACTACGGCACGCGCACCGGAACCGGCATGCAGGTCTGCGTCGCGGACGTTGACGGCGACGGAGATCTGGACATTGTGGTGGGCGGAAAATCCGGCCTCTATTTCTTCGAGAACATGACCAAGGGCCGCCGCGTGCCGCTGACGGATGTCATCGAAGCGCCCGGCCGGTGACCTTGACCCTGCGCCATAATCCGCTCGGGCTGGGCGGCCCCCTGCTATAATTAGACCTTCATCACTTGCGGTTGAGCCTCTGCGGGACTGGTGTTGGCAGCCCTCCGCTCCGGGCGAAAATCTATGTCGGGAATTATCGGATACATCGGCAACAAGCGCGTGGTGCCCGTGCTGCTGGAGGGTTTGCAGCGGCTGCAATACCGCGGGTACGACTCGGCGGGCCTCGCCGTCATGCGCGAGGGCGCGCTGAACGTCCGCCGCTCCACCGGCAAGCTGCGCAATCTTGAGGAGACCGTTCGCCTTGACCCTGTGGACGGCGCTTACGGCATCGGCCACACGCGCTGGGCCACCCACGGCGCGCCCACGGAAGAAAACGCCCACCCGCATCGGGATTGCCACCAGACGGTGGCGGTGGTTCACAACGGAATCATCGAGAACTACCTCGAGCTGAAGCGCCAACTTGAAACCGAGGGCCACAAGTTCACCACGGAGACGGATACCGAAGTCATCGCGCACCTGGTGGAGAAGACTTTGAGCGGCAACGGGGCCGGAAAGCCCCCGGTCAGCCTGGAGGATGCTGTGCGCGCCGCGGTGCGCCAGCTTGTCGGCGTGTTTGCCCTTGCCATCATCTCCGTTCGCGATCTGAACAAAATTGTCGCGGTGCGGCAGGGTCCGCCGGCTGTGATCGGCCTGGGCAAGGACGAATATTTCGTGGCCAGCGACGTGCCGGCGATTCTCTACCACACGCGCGACCTGTTTTTTCTCTCGGACGGCGACGTTGCCGTGCTCACGCCCAACGGCGTGACGCTCTCGGACTTCGAGGGTCATCCCGTCAACCGTCGCGTGCAGCACATCACCTGGGACCCGATCCTGGCGGAGAAGGGCGGCTTCAAGCATTACACGCTGAAGGAAATCTACGAGCAGCCGCGCGCCGTGCGCGACACTGCGCTGGGAAGAATCTCGCCCGAGTCCGGCCAGGTTTTTCTGGACGAGATGGAAATCAGCGAAGAGGATTTTCGCGCGTTCAAGGAAGTTCGCGTTGTCGCCGCGGGCACCTCCCGGCACGCGGGGCTTGTGGGAAAAGTGATGATTGAGCGCCTGGCGCGCGTGCCCGTGGAAGTGCATTACGCCTCGGAGTTTCGCTACCGCGATCCGCTGGTGGACGCGCAGACGCTCACCCTGCTGGTCACGCAGTCGGGTGAAACGGCGGATACCATCGCCGGCCAGCGCGAAGCAAAGGCCAAGCTTTCGAAAACGCTTGCCATCTGCAACGTGCTCAGCAGCATGGTGCCGCGGGAAGCTCACGGAACGATTTATACGCACGCCGGACCGGAAATCGGCGTGGGCTCCACCAAGACCTTCACCGCTCAG
>JASIKV010000538.1 GCA_030049455.1 Terriglobia bacterium | reverse complement strand
AGGGCCAAAATCCTGAAGTGGAATGGTCCATGGATTACAGCGGACAACCCGCATCGCGTTTTGCCTTTGCCGACATCCTTTATGAGAAAAAGGAAGGCATTGCGCGCGTCACGCTGAATCGCCCTGAAATCTACAATGCCTACTCCTCCGGCACGCTCCGGGAATTGGCGGAAGCCTTCCGCGACGCTGCCTTTGACGACGCCGTGGGAGTGGTGGTGCTGACCGGCGCGGGCGACAAGGCTTTCTGCTCGGGAAGCGACGCCCGGGAATTCTCGCATGAATTTCTGCAACGCCCGCGGAATTTCTGGAAGTTCCAGGGCTTGCTCTACGAGGCCCTGAATCTCTTCCGGCGCCTCGGGAAGCCCACGATTGCGCGCTTGAACGGAGTTGTGGCGGGTGCAGGCAACGATTGGAATCTGGCTGCGGACCTGGCCGTTGCCGCCGACCACGTGCGGTTCATGCAGATGGGGGCGCGGGTGGGACTGGTGGATGCGTGGGGCGCCACGCAATGGCTGCCGCTGGTGATCGGCGAGCGCCGGGCGCGCGAAATGCTCCTGACCTGCGATGAGATCTCGGCGGAACAGGCGCTTAACTGGGGGCTGGTGAATCAGGTTGTCCCGCTCCGGCAGCTCGACCGCGCCGTAAACGCGCTGGCCAAAAAACTGATTCAGAAATTTCCCGAGTGCATGCGCTACACGCGGGAGCAACTGGACATTTGGAAGGATCTGGCGTGGACGCTCACCACGGGGCACGCGCGCGACTGGCTTGCCGTTCACGCCACCTCCTGGGAGCCGTACGAAGGCGTGGAAGCGTTCATTGAAAAACGTCCGCCCGACACCCGCAACTTGCGCGACCTGGCGGCGGCGGGCAGGTCGAGTGAATTCCTCTGGGGCGCTTACACGCGCAAGTGCAAGGACTGCGGCGCCAAAGGGATTCCCGAAAGGTTTGAGTATTGCGGAAAGTGCGGAGCTAAACTGAAATAGAGCCTCAGGGAGGAAGCCATGCCGGATGAACCGATTGTCGAACGCCCCCAGGGCGCGAAAGAAGAAGCGCCGAAGGAAGACCCCAAGAAGGATTTCAAGTACATCCGCTGGGAAGATTCGGGTGTGGTTGCGCACCTGACCATGAACCGGCCCAAGCAGAACATCATGAACATCGAAATGCTGCGGGAGATGGCTCGCGCCATCAACAGCCTCTCCACACGCGAGGATGTGCGGTTGATCCATTTGGACGCCGCCCCGGAATGCGAAGGCTATTTCTCTCTCGGTGTGGGCGCCGAGGGTTACACGCAGCAGATGGTCTTCCAAATGATGGACGCGTTCCACAGCGTTTTTCAAGCCATGATGGAAATTTCGAAGCCGGTGCTGGCCGTCGTGGAAGGCGTGGCCTCCGGCGCTGGGGCGGAGCTTGCGGCGTTTTGCGACCTGGTGGTGGCAACGGAGAATGCGCAATTCCGCCAGCCCGAAATCAAGCTGGGGGTTTTTCCGCCCCTGGGCGCGGTCGTTTATCCGCGCGTCATCGGGCCCCGCCGCGCCATGGAGCTGCTGCTGACAGGCGACCCCATCAGCGCCGTTCAAGCCCAGCAAATGGGTCTGGTCAACCGCGTCGTTCCGCGCGAGAAACTGAAGGAGACGGTGGACACGCTGGTCAAGCGCATCTCCGAGCAAAGCGGGCCCGTGCTGACCTTGCTGAAGCGCGTGATGTTCGAAGGAACGTGGCGGCCATTCCAGGAAGCGTTGAAGCGCGCCCAGGACCTTTATCTGAACCAGTTGTTTGAGCTTCAGGATTCTCAGGAAGGCTTACGCGCGCTCATCGAGAAGCGCAAGCCTGTTTGGAAGAATCGTTGATGGGATGAGGCAGAGGATGCTCTACAGGTCTCCCAGCGACTTCTCCACGCCCTCCAGCGCGGACTTGCTGATCTCGCCGGGCAGCGGATCCGTGGACCTTCGAACGTAAACGTGGTCGCCCGATGCCGCCGCTTCCAAAGTCTCCGTCGTGTTTTTGTCGCCAAACCGCACACTGAACCGGTAGGGTGGATTGGCCAGGCCAAAGTCCGCCAGGCTTCCCGCCTTGGGGAACGAATCCACGCGCAGGTCGCGCAAATCGGTAAGGAACGTGTCCATTTTTTCCGAGGTGACGTCCTTCGCCTTCGGCGCGGTCTGTTTCCACTTGCCGCCCTGCTGATCAAAGACAAAGTGGCCTTTGGGAGTGTCCACTTCCACGTGCTTCACATCGAATGAGGAATAGGAGAACAAGTCCTTCTCTCGCAGATCCGCTGGAGTCTTCTTGAACTGAGTGACGAAGTCGGAACTCAGCGTAAACACGGGCTCCAGGCCTGAGTTGGTGGCGAAGTATCGATCCGAATCCTTGTCCTTTTTCCCCACCACGATGTTCTGCGTCCCCTGGCTGCTGGTCAACTGGAGCTGCAGCTCCGGCGAGCTGAACCCATAGTCGCCGCTTTTCTTCTTGTCCTCCGACGCGATCGTTTGCATGGTCAGGCCGCGCAACTGGCTGACCAGGCCGTCAACCGTGAAGCGATCCGCGCGGACGGGCGGCGGCATGTTCAAATCCCAAACACCTTCCGGGTTCTTCTCCAGCGTCCAGCTTGTGCCCTTGTATTGAACGCCGATTTTCTGGAGTTGATCGGCGTCCAGTGTCAAGGCGCGGCGGTCGCGGACGTCAAACATCTTCTTTTCGAGAGATGTCTTCAGGTAGCTCGCAAGGGTGATGACTTGTGGATTCCCGCTGGCCTGTGCATAAAAGCCCCCACTCGTGGGCGTGTCGTCCCCCAACAGCAGCGTGAAGGTTTGAGGCTTGGCATCCGTGGTGACGTCAAGCTCGAAATCGGGAGGGTCGAGCCCGTAATCCTTCAGGCTTGTGGGATGGGCGTCAATGACCGCATCGGCCGTCGCGGTAGTCAGGCTGTTCAGGATTCCCGAGAAATTGGCCTGATCGACCGCCAGGGGGTGAGGATCGGAGATGGTCCACTTTCCGCTCTCGCGCCGGCATGTAAACGCCTCGCCGTCGCGAGGCTTGAAGGTGAGGGATTGGATATGCTGCGCGTCTACGGAGAAGATTTTAGCCGCCACAGGCGCTTCGGGGGCGGGTTTCTCACTTGCCTTGCGCTTGTCGTAGTACATGAAAGCCGCCCATGTAGCCGACAGCACCGCAAGGGCGATCAAGGTGTTAACGAATTTCTGTTTCTTCATCTCCACCGCACAAAAAATCAGGAATTATGACGATCTGCTTTGAATCTTAACGGCGCTGCCACCAGACCAGAGTGCCCAGCACGATGATCATGACAGGTATCCCGAACACCCCTAAAATCAGGATGCGCCGCATTTGCTCCGCATTGATATTCAGGTGCTGCGATTCCGGCGGCGTGGAGCGAATCGAAATAAGATCCTCATCCTCGGACAGCCAGTTGACCGTATTCATAATGAAATCGCGATTGCTCTGAAAACCCAGAATGTTGTTTTCAGCAATCTGCGATGTGCCCAGGACGACGAAGCGCCCCTGCTTCTTGTCGCCCTCTCCCGAAAGCGTGCCGGAAACGGCCACGGTCAGCGGACCCTTGATGTCCTTGTTCGCGCGGAACTCAATCTCCTTGATGTCGGGGTTCCAGTCGGTCCTGCCGTAACTGTCGGAGGATGTGTCGCAAAGCGATTCATCGCTGATGCCCGGCTTGGAATCCTTCCCCACCTCAAAGGAACGGGTGAGAGGGAATAGCGTTGCGCGGCCGTTCAGGGGCTGCACAATCGCGTTGGTTCCGTATTTCACGATCAGCGGCATGTACGGCTCGGTTCCAAAAATCTGGGAAACCGGATTCTCGTCGATCACCAGGTCATTGCGGGCGGTCACGCCCCAATCGCCCAGCATCTTGACCAGGTTGGGCTCGTCAACCCCGGCATCGAGCATGACCAGCGCCCGGCCTCCACCCTGCACGTACTTGCTGATGACATCGATTTCAGGCGGAAGGTAATCATTCTGCGGACCCGCGATGACCACCATCGTGCAGTCACTGGGGATTTCCATTTTCTGCAGGAAGGGAAGGGTCTGCGTCTGGTAGTTCTCATTGCCAAGTTGCGTTTTGAAATGTTCGTAGCCGTCGCGGTCGCTGCTGTCCAGGTTATGCTCACCGTGCGTTTGGATGAAGCAGACGTTGCGTTGTCCTTTCAGCACTCGCACCAGCGCGTTGGTAATTCCTTCCTCATCCTCGGTTTGGGCCTCCATGTGGCGCTCGCCTGCCGAAACGACCACAGTGCCATACCTTCGAACGCCGAATTCCTTGGCGAGCGCGGGTTGGCGATCCGGATCGACGTACTTCAACTTCACACGATTGGAGGAGCTACCATACATATCCATCACGTCTTTCTTGTCACCCATGCTCCGTCCCTGGTCAAAAGCGTAGATGGTTACGTCTTTGTTCAAATCCTTCAGGATCTTGCGCGTTTGCTCGGAGAGGCTGTACTTCTTGTTGGGCGTCATGTCCCATCGGTGGTCGTGGTTGTTGACAAACCAGTTCACCAGCACAATGAGGGCGATCACGATGACCGTGTAGAGTGCGAAATTGGCGCCCGTGAGAATCTGTTGTCCGCTGCGGCCAGCGACGCGATCTTTCCAGGCCATGGCTACGGCCTCCCTTTCAGAGCTTCTACAGAGCGCGCAGTCAGGAATACTCCCAAAATCATGACCGAAAGGTAGTACACCACGTCGCTCAATTGAAGAACGCCCTTCGAAAAGTTATCGAAATGTGTGGTCAGCGCGATGTAAGACATCACCTGCCCAAAGGTGCTCTGGGAGTAGGCGCTGACCCAGTCCAGGAGATAAAGGAGCAGGAAGACGGCCAACCCGACCGCGCCCGCGATAATCTGATTTTTGGTGAAGGTGGAAAACCACATGCCCAAAGCCAGGAGCGCGCCTCCGTAGAGGAGCATTCCCAGCGCGTTGGCAATCAGCGGCTTGGCGTTGGGGTTCCCGAAAATGAAGAGTACGCCAAAATAGGCAAAGGTCAGCGCCTCCAATATCGCAAACAGCAGCACTGCACCCAGGAATTTTCCCAAAATGATCTCCATGTCCGTGAGCGGGGAAGTGAGCAGCAGTTCAATCGTTCCCGAGCGCTTTTCCTCTGCGTAGAGCCGCATGGTGATGAGCGGAATCAGGAAAAGAAGCACAACCGTCAGCACGCCGCCCAAGATGGGGCGGATAATGTATTCATTGATGCTCAAGGGGGGCATCCCCATGCCTCCCTGCGCTTCCATGCGCATGGACTGCAGGGCGAAGAAGGCTGTGGAGCTGTAAAATACAAAGCCGCAGATCGCCGTGTACACCGTCATGACCAGGTAGGCGATGGGAGAATGGAAGTAAGCGCGCATCTCCTTGCCCGCCACCGCCATGATATTTCGCATTGTGGATTTCCTTTCGCGTCAGCGGCGAAACTCGCACCTTGGGTGCCGGATTTCGAGTTTCTATTTTCGAGTTTCGCCCAATCTTGTCAGTTCACTGCCTTTTCGGGCTTCGCCGCGGCCTCTTCGCTCAGATCCTTGGTGGTGAGCTTCAGGAAGATTTCTTCCAGGCTCAAACCACTGGTTTTGAGCTCATAGAGCTTCCAGCCGGATTCCACCGTGGCCCGCGCCAGTTCAGCGCGTACATCTTTTTCCTTCTCCGAGTGGACTTCGAGCGTCACGCGGCCCTCATGCGACTCGCGCGGCTCAACCCAATTCACGCCGGCGACGCGCTGAAATTTTTCGATGATCGCCGCCGCGGGGCCTTCGACCGTAACCAGGACCGTTTCAAACCCCTGAAGCCGCCGCGTCAGTTCGTCGGGAGTTCCGACCGCTACGATCTGGCCGGCATTGATGACCACGACGCGGTGGCAGGTCTTGGAAACCTCGGGCAGGATGTGCGTGCTCAGAATGACCGTGTGCTGGCCTTCCAATCCCTTGATCAGGTCGCGAGTCTCGATGATCTGTTTGGGGTCCAGGCCCGCGGTTGGTTCATCAAGAACCAACACGTCGGGATTGTGAATCAGCGCCTGCGCAAGCCCCACCCGCTGCCGGTACCCTTTGGAAAGCTTTCCCACCTGCCGGTAGCGCACGTCGGCCACCGCGCACTTTTCCACGATCTCATCCAGGCGCCGTTTTATATCACGATGCGATACACCTTTGATGCGGGCCACAAAAGCCAGGTATTCGGTCACCGTCATGTCGGGATAAATGGGAGGCGTTTCAGGCAGGTAACCTGTTCGGCGCTTTGCCTCCAGCGGTTCATCCGCCACATCGTAACCTGCCACCCGCACCTTTCCCTCCGTGGGGGGAAGGAAACCGGTGATGACGCGCATGGTGGTGGTTTTCCCGGCGCCGTTAGGCCCGAGAAAGCCCAGGATTTCGCCCTTTTGGACGTTGAAGCTGACCCCGGAAACGGCCAGCGTGGGTCCATATCGCTTGGTGAGATTTTCCACTTCAATCATGAGGTTTCATCCTTGCATCCGAAGGTGTGCAACCGCTTGCGATCCTGGCAGCCCATGCTTTTGACGTGGGTCTTAAGGTCAATTAGGACTAGCGATATTAAACGCGGGCCCTGGGGCCGCCGACCTGCTGAGGATTCTCAAGCGCATTCAATCTATTAGAATTATCAGAAAAGGTGTAGGGTTGCCAAGTAGTTTCGTCAAATCTTGAAACAGGCGATTTTACGCTCGATCACCCGCACCAAGCGTGCAGGTCGATGCCAGCCTTCGATGTCGATGTTTTCGAGCCGAGAGCGCCAGATTCCCACGGCGCGGGCATTGCCCTCGGTATTCGCCACCCGAACCTTGAGCTGATTCTTACCCGCGCGAGGCTCTTCAGTCACTTTGAATCCATAGGGGCCCTACGGCCGCTTGCCAAACGACTTTCCGTCTGAAGGCCGAGGCCACTCCTTTCGGCTCCCTCAACCTGCACGAAATCGCGCCGGGACATTTTGACCATTCAATCCTCCAGGGAATAGGAGGGCACAGAAGATTTAAGACAGGTGTTTATAAATGGCGGTCGCAGGTTCGCACCGTTTCCTGTCCAGAAAAAACTGGATCCAAATTTGAAGCATGCGCCTTCAACTGACTGAAGGGAATGCAATTATTTGATCACCGAGAGGCGGCAATGAATGTTACGGGCAGGAAG
>JASIKV010000537.1 GCA_030049455.1 Terriglobia bacterium | reverse complement strand
TCAAATCACCACCGACTCCTGGTACTCGCCGAAGACTTTTCGCAGCGCGTCGGAGATTTCTCCCACCGTGGCGTAAGACTTGACCGCATCGAGGATGGCAGGCAGCAGGTTGCGCTCAGTGCGCGCAGTATCTTCCACGGCCTTGAGCGCTGCCGCCACGCGCGCGGAGTCGCGCCGGGCGCGCAGTTTGGCAAGGCGCTCCACTTGCCCGCGCTCGATTTCCGGATCGATGCGCAGCAGTGGCGGTGAAGCGCTGGTGTTGTCGACGTAGCGGTTCACTCCCACGACCACGCGATCCTGCTTTTCGATGGACTGCTGGTAATCGTAGGCCGCCTGCTGGATTTCGCGCTGCACGAAGCCCGATTCGATGGCGCGAACCATGCCTCCCGTCGCTTCGATGCGTTTTAGATATTCGCGCGCCCTGGCTTCAATCTCATCGGTGATTTTTTCAATGGCGTAGGAGCCGGCGAGCGGGTCGACGGTATTGGCCACGCCGCTCTCCGCCGCCAGAATCTGCTGGGTGCGCAGGGCGAGCAGCGCGGATTCCTCCGTGGGCAGGGCCAGCGCCTCATCGCGCGCGTTGGTGTGCAGCGATTGCGTTCCGCCCAGCACCGCGGCCAGCGCCTGCAGGGTTACGCGCACGACGTTTACATTGGGCTGCTGCGCCGTGAGCGTGGAGCCCGCCGTCTGCGCGTGGAAGCGGAACATCCAGGAGCGCGGGTCGCGCGCCTTGAAGCGCTCGCGCATAATCCGCGCCCACAAGCGCCGCGCGGCGCGGAACTTCCCGATTTCCTCCAGCAGGTCGTTGTGCGCGTTCAGGAAGAACGACAGGCGCGGCGCAAAATCATCCACTGCCAGGCCGCGCGCCATCGCCGCTTCCACATAGGCGATGGCGTTCCCGAGCGTGAAGGCGATTTCCTGCACGGCGGTTGAACCCGCTTCGCGAATGTGATACCCGCTGATGGAAATGGTGTTCCACTCGGGCGCATGATCGCGGCAAAAGGCGAAAATATCCGTCACCACGCGCAGCGCGGGAGCAAGCGGGAAGATGTAAGTCCCACGCGCGATGTATTCCTTCAAAATATCGTTCTGAACCGTCCCCGAAAGCCGCTTGAGGTCCGCGCCTTGCTTTTCGGCCACGGCGAAATAGAGCGCCAGCAGAATCGCCGCCGTGGAATTGATGGTCATCGAGGCGGAAACTTTTTCGAGCGGAATTCCCTCGAAGAGCGTCTCCATGTCCTCGAGTGAGTCGATGGCCACGCCCACGCGGCCCACTTCCCCTCGTGCCAGCGCGTGGTCGGAATCTAGCCCAATCTGGGTGGGAAGGTCGAAGGCGACGGAGAGCCCCGTCTGCCCCTGCGCAAGCAGATAACGGTAGCGGGCATTCGATTCCCGCGCCGAGCCGAAGCCCGCGTATTGCCGCATGGTCCACAGCCGGCCGCGGTAGAGCGCGGGATAAACCCCGCGCGTAAAGGGGTATTCGCCCGGATAACCCGCCGCCTCGTCGTAATCCCATTTGGCAAGGTCAGCAGGCGAGTAGCAGCGTTTCAGCTCAAGCCCTGAACTCGTAACGAATTTTGGTTTCAGTTCCTTGTCGTTCGCCATGGTCGCTGACCGTAGGGGCGCCTCTCGCGGGCGCCCTGGCGCCTGCCCTGCCGGCGCATAGGGCAGGCACGAGGCCTGCCCCTACAAAGGGCCAACCGGGTGTCCCGGTTCATCGCACGTTTCGAGCTTTCACAAACGAATAAAGGCACAGGATGGCGAGGAAAATCGTGAAGCCGGCGTAGATCGCGGCCTCCGCCCAGCCCTCCTGCGGCCGCTTGCGGTAATCCATCCACGCATTGAAGCTCACCATCGCGCCGGCGACCGCCAGAGCCATAAAGCACACACCGACGAGCATGTGAAACAACCGCTGCGCGTTCAGGTACCAGTTGCGGAACAGATTCCCGAGTCGGCTCAATTCCTTCCTTCTTCGCCCGGCGGGGCGCTTTCCTGTATGCCGCTGGTTATCGTAAGGAGAAACCGCGACGCAGTCAAATTGCCGCGCAGCAGGCGCAGCGCCGGTTACCGGCTTTTACCTTGACGTACATTGGCCGCAATCTTAGAATGGCCTTGAACGCCACCCCCAACACCCAGGTGAGCCTTGGAGCTTGACGAGAATTTCAAACGCCTGATTAAGGAGCTGGGCGACGCGATCAATGATTCGCTCTCCGATTCCGAGCGAATCGCGGATGTGATGTCGCGGATTCGAACCGCAGGCTACGATCTGTTCCTGGTGCTGGAAGTTACCATCGGCTTCAACAAGCGGGGCGAAGTGAACATGGTTCACCGGCAGAAATTGAGCGCCGAGGGCCACACCGACCCCGATTTCAACCTCACCACGCAGGACACTCAATTCCTTCGCGCACTGAAAATCGTCGTCGATAAGGACGCGGAGCCCTGATTCAGATTTAGGAAACCACTCGAAGAAGTTCCGGATTCCCCTCCACATCAGTTCTTCAAGTCGTGCTCAATCGAGTGGAAAACCGCTTCATTCGTACCGCAGCGCTTCCACGGGATGAAGGCGCGCGGCGCGGATGGCCGGTGCGAGTCCGCTCAGCAGGCCGACAATAAGCAAAATAACTGTCGAAATCCCCACCGTGCTGAGCGAAATGTTCATGTGGATGTCGCCTTTGCCGGAGTTGTCGTCATAAAACTGGCCGTAGAACGGCATGGTGCCGATGGCGGCGGCCAGGCCGTAGGCGAGCAGGATTCCCAGCACGCCCCCGGCAAGGGTCAGCAACAGCGCTTCCGTCAGAAACTGCACGCGAATGTGCCGCC
>JASIKV010000536.1 GCA_030049455.1 Terriglobia bacterium | reverse complement strand
GCAATGGCCATGAAAGCCGCGCCGGTTTGGTGGCTCCTGAGCGGAGACCCGAGGGACCGGGAAGGCCTGGGCCAGATGCTCAGCGAGCTCGACCAGCATGACGGCGAACCCAATGGCATTTTCTCCTCAGACGAGCACTACGCAGGACTCGATCCCTCGCAGGGCACGGAGCTTTGCGCGGTGGTGGAGGCCATGTTCTCGCTCGAAACGGACCTTTCAATCCTCGGCGAGGCAGCGCTCGGCGATCGCCTGGAAAAAATCGCCTACAACGCACTGCCGGGAACCTTGACCGACGACGGCTGGGCGCATCAATACGACCAGCAGGCGAACCAGGTGATGGTCAGCATGGCGAATCGCCAGTGGGCGACGAATGGACCGGACTCAAACATCTACGGCCTTGAGCCCAACTACGGTTGCTGCACTGCCAACATGCATCAGGGCTGGCCCAAGTTTGCGGCGCACTTGTGGATGGCAACGCCCGAGGGTGGCCTCGCGGCGGTCGCTTATGGTCCAAGCGAAGTTTCCACGCTGGTCGCCGGCCAAACGCCCGTCAAAATTATCGAGTCGACGGATTATCCTTTTCGTGAAATCGTCGATTTTGAAATGAAGATTCAACACGCCGCGAAATTTCCACTCGTGCTGCGCATTCCCGGCTGGGCAACCGGCGCAACCGTTGCCTTGAATGGCGAGGCGCAAACCGGAGTCAAGCCGGGAAAATTCTTTCGCCTGGAGCGCGAATGGAAGACCGGCGACAAGGTGGAAGTCCATTTTCCCATGCGCGTCATCAACTCCGCGTGGTACCACAACTCGATTTCCGTCGAGCGCGGCCCGCTCGTCTTCTCGCTCAAGATCGGTGAGAGTTGGTCGGCCTTGAAGAAAACCGGTCCAGCCACCGATTGGGAAATCTTCCCCACCACGCCGTGGAATTACGCGCTGGTTGTCGACCCAAAGAACGCGGCATCGTCCTTCACAGTTACTGAACTTCCGGCGGGGAACCAACCCTTCAGCTTGAGCGGTGCGCCGGTGGTCATCACGGCAAAGGCGCGCCGCGTGCCGGGATGGGAACTGGAGGACGATTCCGCCGGGCCGCTGCCGGTGAGTCCCGTCACCAGCAAGCAGCCCGTGGAAACCATCTCCCTCGTTCCCTATGGAGCAGCCAAACTGCGGATTACGGCATTTCCTTTTACTCTGAATTGACAGAGGTGTGCTTCAGAAAGGCCGCGGACCTGAAAAGCCCAGGTCCGCGCTACACGGACTGGCCATCGTCTTCGGCGGTTTCAGCGGCGACTTCGTGAAATTCTTCGGTTGCGGGGACGGTGGAAGATTTGGCTCCCCGGCGCATGGCGACGATTCCCGTGCGCACCATTTCCAGCACGCCAAATGGGCGCAGAACTTCCAGCAGGCCGTCGATTTTATCCTCGCCACCGGTGATTTCCAGTATGACGGAATCGGGCGCAACGTCCACCACTCGCGCGCGAAACACATTTGCCAATTGAAGCACATGCGAGCGCTGGTCGTGCTGCGCCGCCACTTTGATCATCGCCAGGTCGCGGGTGATGGCGGGCTCTTCCGTAATGTCTTCCACCAGCAATACGTTCACCAGCTTGTAAAGGCTCGCCTCAATGCGGCGCGCCTGGTCGCGGTCGGCGTCAACGGTAATGGTCATACGGGAGACTTCCGGCTTTTCCGTGCGACCCACGGTCAATGAATCAATATTGAATGCGCGCCGGCGGAAGAGCGATGCCACGCGCGTCAGAACTCCGGGCTTGTTTTCGACATGTACAACAAATGTTTTGAGCATAAAATTCCAAAAACTTACTCGTCCTCCGCTGTTTCCACCAGCGGGTTGGGGCGACGGATCATTTCATGCAGACCGGCTCCCGCGGCCACCATGGGATAGACCGAATCTTCCTGCTCAACCTGGAAATCGATCAAAACGGGTCCATCGTGGCGGCGCGCGGCTTGAACTGCGGGAACCACCTGGCGACGCTCCTTTACCACCGAACTGCGAATGCCAAAGGCTTCCGCCAGCTTCGCAAAGTTCGGGCTGAGGAGCGGTGTGGATTCGTAGTTGCGGTCGTAGAAAAATTCCTGCCACTGCCGCACCATTCCCAGATAGCCGTTGTTGATGATGGCGATGTTGATCTTCAGGTTTTCCTGAACCATGGTGGCGAGCTCGGCCATGGTCATCTGGAAGCCCCCGTCGCCGACCACCACCCAGACTTCCGCCTCCGGGCGCGCCACTTTCACTCCGATGGCGGCGGGCAGCGCGAACCCCATGGTGCCGAGTCCGCCGGAGGTGATGAGTGAGCGCGCAGCTTCGTGCTTAAAATACTGCGCTTCCCACATCTGGTGCTGGCCCACGTCGGTGACCACCACCACGTCGCCGCCCCGGGTCTCCTGCCATAGATCGTTGATAACGTGCGCCGCGTACAGGTGCCCGCTGTCGGGCAGGTTCTGAATGTCGCGGACGGCCGTCTCACCTTTCAGGCCGTCGATGTAGGCGCGCCACTCGCTGCAATCCACGGGCTGAAGGCGGGGCAGCATTTCGCGCAAAACCTCGCGCAGATCGCCGATCAGCGCCACATCCAGCTTCACATTTTTGTTGATCTCCGAGGGATCGATCTCCACTTGAATTTTTTTAGCCTTGGGTGCGTAGGTCTTCAGATTGCCCGTCACGCGATCATCGAAGCGCATGCCGAGGGCAATCAGCAAATCGGCTTCCTGGATAGTCGTGTTCACCCACGCCTCGCCGTGCATTCCCATCATGCCGAGATTCAGCGGGTGCGACGCGGGGAAAGCGCCGATTCCGAGCAGCGTGAGCGTGACGGGGATTCCCGTGCGGTCGGCCAGCTCACGAACTTCGTTCATGGCGCCGGATACCATGATTCCGTGCCCGGCGAGAATGACCGGGCGCTTGGCTGCCTGAATCAGTTTCAACGCCTTCGCGTAATCGTCCTGGGTGGGTGAAAGATCGGGGCGGTAGCCGGGCAATTGTGGCTTGGCGGATTCCCAATCGAATTCGCAGGAAGATTGCTGCGCGTCCTTGGTGATGTCCACCAGAACCGGGCCGGGCCGTCCGGAGCTCGCCACGTAAAACGCTTCGCGAAGCGTGCGGGCCAGTTGGCTGGCGTGCGTTACCAGGTAATTGTGCTTGGTGATGGGCAGAGTGACGCCGGTGATGTCCGTTTCTTGAAAAGCGTCCGAGCCGATCAGCTTGCTGCCCACCTGCCCGGTGATGCAGACGATGGGGGATGAGTCCATCATGGCCGTGGCGATGCCCGTAACCATGTTGGTGGCGCCGGGGCCCGAAGTCGCGACCGCCACGCCTGTTCGTCCGCTGGCGCGCGCATAGCCGTCTGCCATATGCGTTGCTCCCTGCTCATGCCGCACCAGAACGTGGTGAATCTGGCTCTGCTTCAGCGCGTCATAAGCGGGCAGAATCGCCCCGCCCGGATACCCGAAAACGTGCTTCACGCCCTCGCGCTCCAGGCATTCCCAAATAATCTGCGACCCTGTCTTGATCATGTCTGCCACATCCTCTCCGTCGGAATGAGTCCGGATGCCCCCGCCCAGCCCCATTTGACATTGTACATTAAGAGGACTAGGCTTGGGTTAACTACTTTAATAAACGGGTGATATCCTATTGAATCTCAATCGTGCCCGTCGGTTGCAATGCGCCAAACCACGGCGTAGACTCCTACCATCTTCAAACTCGATTCCTCAGTTCGGAGGAACACATGCGCAGAACGCGCTTCATGAGTTTGCTCTTCCTGGTTTGGTCGATCGCCTTTTTCTTCGTGCCGGACTTTCGACAAGGTCTGCAGGTTCCGATCTTTGCCCTGGGGATGAGCGGTGACGAACGCTGGCTGGACCGGGCGGGAACGATTCCCGCGGAAGAACTGCGCGATGCAACCGCGCGCACACCCGATGCACAGACCTTTGCCTACGCAGCGCTGCACGCGCCGACCTTGAAGGAAGCACTTGACTGGGGAAGCCGCGCCGTGGCGAGCGATCCGAGCCTCACCTGGATCGATTATTCGATCGCCCAGCGCGCGCTCTTCGCAAAGCCTGTTCCGCCTGAGGCGCAATCGCTCATCGCGGAGCTCGAGAAATGGGACCCGGACAACGCCATCCCAAACCTTTTGGAAGCTCAGGCAGAGCAGAAGCGGAAGCCGATCAGTTATTCGCCGACGCCGGCCATGCTGGAGGACGCCGCGAAAGATACCGATTGGGTGCAGGCCATGCAGAAGGCCTATGCCGCGCCGCATTACGATTCCTACTTCGTGCGGCGGTTCGAGCTGGAACGGACGTGGCTGCGCCAGAATCATTACGACAAGCCCGCAATTATTCTGCTGTCCGCCGCTGCATACCCGATTCCGAACCTGCTTCAGATCCGCACTTACGCCAACCTGGCAGTGGAGAAACTCGGCAAGGAGCAAGAGGAAGCTGGGCACCTGCCGCAGGCCATGGACGAATATTGGACGGTGCAACGCATGGGGCAACGCATGCAGGCGAATGGCGGCTCGCTGATTGAAAAGCTGATTGGGGCGGCGGTGGTCAAGGTTGCTTACAAGCGGCTGATCCCCGCGCTGCAAAAGTCCGGCCAAACGGACGCGGCGGCGGCCATGGAGATGGACCAACAGCAACTTGATCAGCAGCTTTCCACTCTCCGCGGAAATGATCCGCTTGAGCAGAGCACCAATTACAACTGGGCCGCGCTCATGGTCCTGATTCTGGCCGCTTTGGTGGCTGTCTTCGGCGTGCTCACGGGCCTCTGCATCCTCTATGTCAATGCCAAGCGCTGGGTGCGGCCGCAAGTTAAAGGGCTGGTCTTCAGTTGCCTGACCGTCGCCGAGAACTACATGCCGATCCTTCTCTTCCTGGCGTGCGCCGGCCTGTACCTCAGCTACTATCCCTACGCGCAAAACTTTCATCATTACATGACGGCAAGCGGAGAGATTCGTGATTTCGAACCGCTTTTCTATAATGTCTTCCCCTATTACGGCGGTAAGCCAGGTCATAGTGCCTTGCCGGTTGGGAACCCGCTTCACCTGTATGGTTGGTACGCACTGGCGGGGCTGGTCATCGTGGTGCTGGTCTCGATGGTGCTCAGCCGCCCCGCGACTGGCGAACGCTCGTCATCTTAGTCGGGTGCGCGCCTTTCCCCCTGCAGTGGTATCATCCTGCTGCGAATCAGGGGGAACTCATGAGCCATTGCGGTCAACCAACCAGAAGGCACTTTCTTTCCGCGGCAGGAATGGCCGCGGGCGCCGCGGTATTGCCCCGGATTGTTTGGGCCGGGGCGCCAGGGAACAACGCGCCGAGCAAGGGCAAGGAAAAAGTATCTTGGAAGGTTCAGCCATTCCCTCTCAGCCAGATCCGTCTTCGCTCGGGTCCTTTTCTCAATGCGCTTGAGGCCGACCGGCGCTACCTGCACCTTTTGCCTTCGGACCGCCTGCTGCACAACTTCCGCGTGAATGCCGAATTACCATCCTCAGCGCAGCCTTTGGGCGGCTGGGAGAAACCTGACTGCGAATTGCGCGGCCATTTTGCCGGCGGGCATTATCTGTCCGCTTGCGCGCTGATGTACGCCAGCGCGGGCGATGATGACTTGAAAACAAAAGCAGACGGAATAGTAAGCCAGTTGGCCGATTGCCAGAAGGCGCTGCGCAACGGCTACCTGAGCGCCTTCCCTGAGGATTTCTTCGATCGTCTCCGCGAGGGCCGCCATGTCTGGGCGCCGTTTTACACTTATCACAAAATCATGGCGGGCCTTTTGGACATGTACGTTCTGTGCGGAAACGACCAGGCGCTCGCCGTTGCGGAGGGAATGGCGTCATGGATCGACCACTGGCAGGAAAGCATCAGTGACGAGCACCTGCAGCGCATTCTTCAAACCGAATTCGGCGGAATGAATGAGGCGTTGTGCAACCTTTACGCCCAGACGGGGAAATACGATTACCTTGAGTTGGCCTCGCGGTTCGAGAAAAGCATGTTCTACGATCCACTTGCCCAGCACCGTGACGAGCTGAAGGGAATCCATGCTAACACCCACATCCCGCAGGCCATCAGTGCCGCGCGGCGATATGAACTGACCGGCAAGGACCGCTATCGCGAAATTGCCGGCTTTTTCTTCCGCACGGTGACCACCGACCGTATTTATTGCACGGGCGGAACCAGCTATGACGAGTACTGGCGCACCGCCCCAGGCGACCTCTCGACCGAACTCGGCAAAACCGCGGAAGAATGCTGCTGCGGGTACAACATGCTCAAATTGGCGCGGCACATCTACGGCTGGACGGGAGACCCGCGCGTGATCGACTACTACGAGCGCACGCTTTTCAACAGCCGCCTGGGCACGCAGAACCCGGCCGATGGCGGGATGAGTTACTTCCTGCCGCTCGGCGCGGGATTCTGGAAGTATTTCAACTCGCAGTATGACTCGTTCTGGTGCTGCACGGGAACCGGCGTGGAGGAATTTGCCAAAACAGCCGACACAATTTACTTCCACAACGACCGCGACGTTTTCGTGAATCTTTTCATCGCATCCGAAGTCAATTGGCCGGAGAAGGGAATTCGCCTGGAGCAGCTAACCAAATTTCCCGAGGAAGAGGGAACTACACTGGTGATGCACACGGCGCGCCCTGCCGATATGGCGCTGAACATCCGCATTCCTGCATGGGCAGCGGACGGCGGCTCCGTTCGAATCAATGGCGAAGCCCTGCCGGTATTCGCCAGCCCGGGCAGTTACCTGGAATTGAGTCGAACATGGAAAGAAGGCGACCGCGTGGAAGTCCGCCTGCCCATGAACCTGCGGGTGGAAGAGTTGCCCGGTGACGCAACGCAGCGGGCCGCGATCTACGGGCCTTTGGTACTGGCGGGGCGATTAGGAACCGAAGGCCTGACGGATGAAATGTCGTACTCGCTCTATTCCACC
>JASIKV010000535.1 GCA_030049455.1 Terriglobia bacterium | reverse complement strand
TCAAAGCCGCCGGGATTTTGGTAGATCTGCGGCCGGCGGAGACGCACGGTGGCTCGAATTTGGTCGCCATAGCGAATGGGCTGAGGGTTGCCGGATCGATCAATGACTTCCGAACCTTCTACTCGCAGGCGAACCCTTCCAGTTACAGGAAAGGCTTGACCTCGGGATTCGACGTTGCGGGCTTCCACATCAAATTGCAATCCGTAACCTGACCGGTAAGGTGTGGAAATAACCTGGCCCTCGAGCCGCACGGAGCCCTGCAAGCCCGCGCCACGCGATTCCACATACCGAATGTCATTCAAGGGAAACCGCAGCTCCCAGCACTTCGAGTCTGCCACGCCTGCCAACACCATGCTCGCCAGCACCAGCCCCACCGCACATCGGTCCCATCCGGCGCGGAGCAAAAGCAATCCCGGCAAAAGGCACGCGGCTGCGCCTGGAAGAAACCACAGAATCCCCTTTGCGGCTGGAATGCACGGCGCCCACGCAATCCCAAAAGCAAACGCTGCCGCCATCGCGGCGAGCGGGGATCGAAAACGCTTTTCTGGGCTCGACTGAAGCGGCTGCGCAGGCAACGTTGCCCTGCGTTCCGAGCGGCTGGAATTTTGATCTGCGGCAGTTTTGTCCATTCTAGCAGGCTCACAGAGTCGGGATGGCCTGGAAACTGCAGACGCGCTCGAATCAGCCTTCGGGGGATATCAGTACCATAATTTGAAAGGTTATTGTAGGGCGCACTCGGAGGAGCCGACCGGTCCGTTCATCAAACCTTGCAATTCGCTAGCCCCGTTTGGACAGGCGCGCGAGCGATTCAATATGGTACGTTTGTGGAAAACAGTCGAAGAGTTCCAGGCTGTCGAGCTCGTACCCGTGCTTCAGCAAAAAGCCCAGATCGCGTGCCAGGGTTGGAGGACTGCACGACAGGTATTGTAGCCGCTTGGGCTGCAACTTCAGCAACAGCTTCAAGCTTGTTGCGTCCACTCCGGCCCGCGGAGGATCCATTACCACCAAATCGGGTTCCATCTGGGCGCAGCGGCGCAGAAAATCATATACAGTTGAGGCGATGGCACGAATTCCCTTCCGGCTCGCTTTGCCTGCGTTGGCGGCAAGGTCCGACGCTCCCTGCGGATGCGATTCCACAGCAATCACCTGGTCGAATTTTTCCGCAAGCGGCAAGGTGAACAAACCCACGCCGGCGAAAAGATCCATGGCCACACCACCGGATTCCTGATCAGCGACGGCGGTCACCATTTCCGCGAGCAGGAATCGCGCGCTCTGAAAGAATGAAGTCGGGCTGACGCGGTAAGTAAATTCTCCCACGCGGTAAACGAGATGAGGCTGACCGAAAACTCTCAATCCCGACTCTTGCAGCAGCGCCACGGTGCGAATCCCTTCAACTTCCTTCAGAAGTTTCTGTGCAAGCAATTCGCCGTCCTGAGCATCCCAATTTCCCGTGAGAGTGAGCATGATTTCTTCATCGCGGTCATCCGCCATGAGCTCGATTTCCCGGCAACGCTCCAATGCCTCCATCCAAGGCTCATTGCGCAAGGTCGTGAGCATGGCATTCAAGCGCGGAGAAAGAATGGGACAGGCATCGATGGGGATAAGACGATTCGATTCCGCCTCGTAAAACCCCATTGCCGGCGCGCCCCCCGGCATTTTTCCCACCTTGAGTTGCGCCTGGTTGCGATAATTCCACGCGGGGCTGGAATGCGCGATGATTGGCCCCTCCCAGTTGACCTTACCCAGGCGGCGAAGGGTTTCACGTAGAATTTCTGTTTTTGCGGCGACTTGCGAATCCGGGGACAAATGCTGATAGTGACATCCGCCGCAGCGTCCAAAGTATCGGCACGAAGGTTCGATGCGCTGGGGTGAGGCGTCCAGAATCCGCAGCGGCCGCGCGTGCACCACACGTTTTTGCCGCCGGACTTCTTCCACCTCGGCGAGTTCACCGGGCAGCACGCGCGGCGCGAGAATCGTGCGTCCGGCGTGGAAGCCCAGGGCGTCGCCGCCATATACCAACTTGACCGGTGAAAACTCAAAGTGTGGGGACACAGGTTATCGTTTTGAGCCCGCCTGGGAAACTCGCTGAACATCTTCAACCAGCATCCAGAAGGCCGAGTAGATCGCGTCGCGGCGTTGCACGGCGGGAGGGTCATTCACCTGCTGCATTGAACTACTCGTCAGGTTGTTATTGGACGGCGCAGCCTCAACCTCGTAGAGCGCCTGCGATGCGTTGTCTTGCCAAATCCTCAGGTAAGCCCGGAACGTGAACAATTCGCCCTCCGCGGGAGCTTTGTTGCCCATCGGAGCGAACCTCTCAAACTTCATGCGGATTACGACATCGTGATTACCCTGGGAACAATCGGAAACATACGTCCACGGCAGCTTGGAGAGCAGCTTCTTCGGTCCACGCTCGGTGCTTACAAAATCCCTTAGGTCGAGGGCTTCATCATCAGCAAGGTCGCTAGCGTCGATACAGTAGCTTTGAATCCTGGAGAATGCGGCCGGGTCGGAGATGTTTCCTCTGGGCTTCCTGGCAGCAACCGCTACCGGCAGAAATAACATGGCCATGACAAGAATCACGATTCGAGAGCGCAGCACGATGATCTCCTTCGCCCATGAAGGGCGTCCGGCCGGTCTTGGAGTTGCAAGCCCCCCTGCGAACCTATTCTACAGATAAAAGAGGCTCAGTCGCGGAATGCGGTAATGCTCGAGCAGATGGTTCTTGAGGGACCGCCGCTCGAGCAGATCGACCTCCGCAGCCGTCATTCTGCGGCGAAAGGTGACCAGGCCGCGGTCAACATCTGCCCGCAGTTGCGCCAATTCCTCCACAGGCGTGCCCCGCACCAGCGATGCCTGGAGCTTTTCTTCCAATGCAGTCAAGCTTCCTTCCAGCGCTTCCAGGCCGCAAGTGGACTCAGGTTGAATGCCGCCGGCAAGAGTCTTCAGGGTATCGCGGCCCTCCGCGAGTTCGTTCGCCATTACCTTTCGGCCCTGCCCCGCCGCGAGTCCGGCAGCATTGTCCACCGCTGCGGCGCAGCGAGCGAGAAAGCGCGCCACCTCCGCCGCCGAAAACGGCGCGGGTGATTCCGCGGTTGCGGCCGCAACTGTTCCTCCCTGGGCAGCGGCGGTATTTGATTCTTCCACCGCCCGATATACTTCCTGCGAACAATAGGCCAGCGTGTTCACCTTCCGATAGGTGCGCTTCCGCTTCTTGAATTTCTCAAACGCCCGCTCGATCCCCTTCAGCACGGCGTTCAGCGGAAAGCCCTGATCTTTCCACGACTCAATCAGCGCCCAATCGAGCGGCGACAGCAGGACGGGCTCCGCGCGGCATTTGCGGAACTGCTCCTCGATTTCAGTAAAGTAATTGAAGTAGTTTTCCACGGTCGGGAACCTACTTGTGGCGTTTGGAGGCTTGATTCCGGTAGTAGATGATGCGCAAACCATCCAGGGTGAGGGAGGAATCAAGCGTGGGCTTCTGTTTGGAAGCGCCGACAATCAGCGGCGCCTGGCCGCCCGTGGCAATGATTTTGGTCTGCTTGCCCATCACCGCGCACAGGCGCTCCAGCATGCCATCGACCGCGTCCACCACGCCATAGAACAAGCCGGATTGAATGTGGCTGATGGTATTGGTTCCGATCACCTGTTCCGGCTCTCGAAACTCCACCCGCGGCAGCTTGGCGGTGCGCTCAAACAGCGCCTCCGCGGCGATGCCGATTCCCGGCATGATGACGCCGCCCAGGTATTCGCCCTTTGGCGAAATGCAATCAAAGGTTATCGCCGTGCCGAAATCCACCACGATGCAGGGCCCGCCATGTTTTTCGAAGGCCGCGACGGCGTTGGCCACGCGGTCCGCTCCCATTTCCTGCGGCGTGTCCACCAGAATCGCCATGCCGGTGCGTGTTCCCGGCCCCAGGAAGAGCGGCTCCATTTTGAAATATTTTCGCGCCATCTCAGCGAGCGCAAAATTCAAGGGAGGCACGACGCTGGCAATCATCATCCCGCTGATGTCGGAGGGGGAAAGCTTCTCCAGGGTGAAGAGATTGTGAATCAGGATTCCGTACTCGTCCGCAGTTCGCTCCCGGCTGGTTGCCAGGCGCCACAAAGCCCGCAATGCCGCGCCCTGGTAGAGTCCCAGAACGGTGTTGGTGTTTCCGACATCGATCACCAGGATTGTGCTGTTGGCGTTTTCCATTGATTTTTCCTGGACAAACTTGCCGGCCGGGCGCGCTCCTTAAACTGCAAGCGGTTGAGCCCTCAGAAATCTTACCACGCCACGATGTTGGCCGCCGCGCTGAGGGAATCTGCTACTTCACCTCCAGCACCTCGCCGGCCACCAGGGATTCCTTGCGGCCATCATCGAACTGAACTCGCAGCGCGCCACTCGGCTCAACGCCGCAGGTGGTTGCTTCCGCGACGCCCGCCGGTGTCAAGACGCAAACCCGCTTGCCATGCGCAAACGTGGATGCCCCTTCCCAGCGTTCCGTGATCGCCTTGTTTCCCTTCTTCAGCAGCATTTGGTAGTGCTTTTCGATTTCGCGAATCAATGCCACAAGAATCTGAACGCGCGACACCGTGCGATGCGCTTCCATGCGCAGCGAACTGGCGCTGTTTTCAAGGTCCACCGGCATGCGGCTGTGGTTGACGTTCATTCCGATGCCCAGCACCACGGCGTGCAGGCGATCGAGCTCGGCGCTCATCTCCGTGAGGATTCCGCAGACCTTTTTCCCGTTTACCAGCAGGTCGTTCGGCCAGCGAATATCCCCGGCAAGCCCGGTGACGGCGCTGACGGCGCTCTGTGCCGCAAGGCCCGCCATCAGGGTGAGCACAGGAGCGGCGGAAGGTGAAAGCGGCGGGCGCAGGATGACCGACATGTAAATTCCGCTGGATTTTTCCGAATACCAGAGGCGCCCCAGGCGGCCCCGTCCGGCGGTTTGCTCCTCGGCCAGCACCACGGTTCCGTGCTCGGCGCCGTCGGCCGCGAGTTTGAGCGCCACGGCGTTGGTGGAATCGGCGCGAAAGTAATGGACAATGTGGCGGCCGAGAGGAAAATCACCGAGTTCGGCGCGCAGCAGGCTGGGGGCAAGGATGTCCGGAATGGTGACGAGTTGATATCCCTCGCCATGCACGCCTCGGATCTCGACGCCCAACCGGCGCAGGTTCTCCACCCATTCCCAAACCTTCAGCCGCGTCACGCCGATTTCCGACGCGATCTTCGGCCCCGGCACCACCACCGTGGCGTTCTTCACCAGAAGATGAATCAGCTTGTCGATTCTGCGGTCTGTGCTGCCGGTCGTCATGTGCAATTAAGGGTTTGAGAGCGGATAAGCGCGAAAGTTGATGTCCGCCGCAGGCGCCGAGTGCGTGAGGGCGCCGACGGAGATGTAATCCGCGCCGGCCTCAGCGTAGGCGCGAATATTGGCGGCGTCGATTCCCCCCGAAACCTCCAAACGCACGCCACCCGAGGCTCGCCGGGCGCACTCGCGGACTTCCGCGGGCGACATGTTATCAAGCAGGACGCCGTCCGCGCCAGCCTGAATGGCGTCTTCCATTTCCTGGCGCGACGTTACCTCAACTTCCACCCGAAAACCTTGGGGGCGGCCGCGCAGGGCGCGCGTTACAGCGGCGCGAATGCCCCCGGCCAGACGCAAATGGTTGCCCTTAATCAGAATTCCATCGTCCAGGCGCATGCGGTGGTTGGTTGCGCCCCCCATGCGCGCGGCGTATTTTTGCAGGCTGCGCAGCCCGGGCGTGGTCTTGCGCGTATCGAGAATCTCCGCCCGCGTCCCCGCCAATTGTTCCTTCAAACGCCGCGCGAAGGTGGCGATCCCGCTCAGGTGCTGAAGAAAATTGAGCGCAACACGTTCGCCGGCCAGCAGCGCGGCTGCGGCCCCGGAAATGGATGCCAGCGCAGTGCCCGCCGGTACTTCAACTCCGTCTTC
>JASIKV010000534.1 GCA_030049455.1 Terriglobia bacterium | reverse complement strand
AGCGCGTGGACTCGAACACTCCCACGCTGCCGTTTTTGAAGCGGGCGAGGAAATTCGAGTCGTCGTCGACGGTTACCTTGCCCTTGCCTTTTTGGCCTTTCGCTCCCCAGGCGCCCGGACCCTGCGAGGGCAGCGGCCGTTCTTTAATGAACGTGGTCATCTGTCCCGCGACGGTTTGGATTTCGCCGTTGAGATATTCGGCCAGGTCCGCCGCGTGCGCGCCAATGTCGCCGAGCGCGCCGCTGCCCGCAAATCGCTTCTCCAGGCGCCACACCAGCGGGAAATCGGGATTCATGATCCAGTCCTGTAAATATGCGCCGTGGTAGTGGTAGACCTCGCCGATTTTGCCCTCGTCGATCAGGCGCTTGGCATACGCGACGGCCGGGATGCGCCGATAATTGAACATCACCATGTGCATCACGCCGGCCTTCTCAACGGCCTTCAGCATCTCCTTGGCTTCGTCAAGCGAATTGGCCAGCGGCTTTTCGCAGATGATGTGTTTGCCCGCCTGCGCCGCGGCGATGACCATGGGATGGTGAAGGTAGCCGGGCGTCGAGACATCGACAATGTCGATGTCCCTGCGCGCCACGACCCGCTCCCAGTCGCAATCGGTTTCTTCCCAGCCCAGAATGCGCGCCGTTTCTTCCAGCTCAACGTTGCACGAGCGGCTGCACAGGACTTTGAGGCGCGGTGTCAGGTTTCCGGGAAAGAAACTGCGCACCTGACGATACGCATTCGAATGGGCTTTGCCCATAAACCGGTGGCCGATGAGGGCAACATTTATCTCAGGCATGTTGATTCTCCAGGTCGAGTGTCATTGGTCATTTGTCCTTTGTCATTTGTCCCCAGAAATTGAGCCACAGTCCCGAATGCTAGGAGCTTCCTTGTTCATTAACCTTCGTCGACGTCGGTCTCTGCAACAGGCTGATTTACCTGACCAATCGACCTCAAATACGCATTAAGCCTGGGTCCAAGTTCGTTGAGGATTGGTCGAATAAGCTTAACTGCCTCCGGGGAAATCAAATGCCGAGTGTGAGCACGCCTAAGCCAGTGCCGTGTTTCGTAAAGTGAGCCGCGCGCATTTCTCACAAATCGCCTGTTGTCTTGAAAGCTTCCACGACCGGTGCCCTCGGCAATGTTCGCACCAATACTATCCGCGGACCGGATGATCTGTTTTCCGATAGTTTCCTTCGCCAGGTGGTCCCATTCTCGGGCAATCTTCCAAATCGAGTCTGCCAGATTCTCCGATAATTGGTAAACTTCGAGACTCTCGAAACCCTTCGTTGTCTTCGGCAGACTCTTCATCATCGTCCGTCCTTGAACTACAATTTCCCGCTTGAACAAGTCTCTTCCGGTCCGATCTTTTCATCCAGGTTGGCATTGGTCCATTATCAAGCGCCAAGGACAAATGACCAAGGACAAGTGACAGTTCTTCTACGCCCACCACATCTCCTTCAATTTTTCCTTAATCACAATTTGATTCAGGAACGCCGAGGCCTTGGTCAGCCCTTCATCCACGGACATCAGGCTGTCCTCGTGTTCGATGGAGAGCACCTCATCGTAGCCCACCATTTGCAGCGTGGAGACGAGGTCGCACCAGAAGTCCGCATCGTGCCCGTAGCCGACGGTGCGGAAAATCCATGACCGGTTTTTCTCGTCGCTGTAGGGCTTGGCGTCCACGACTCCGTTCACTTTGATGTTGACGTCGTACAACCGCGTGTCCTTGGCATGGACGTGGAACACGGCATTGCCCAGTTTGCGCACCGCCGTGCAGGGATCGACTCCCTGCCAGCACATGTGGCTGGGGTCGAAGTTGCAGCCGATGGCGGGCCCGGCTTCCTTGCGCAGCCGCAGCATGGTTTCCGGGTTATAGACCACAAACCCCGGGTGCATCTCGATGCCCACGCGCACGCCGTGGTCTTCGGCAAACTTGGCGTGTTTTTTCCAGTAGGGGATGACTTTCTTTTCCCACTGCCACTTCAGGATTTCGAGGAAGTCGGGCGGCCAGGCCGTCGGCGACCAATTCGGGTACTTAGACCTGTCGGAATCGCCCGGGCAGCCGGAGAAATCGATGACCGTCCTGACGCCCAGCTTTTCGGCAAGCTGAATGGTCTTGCGGCTGGTGGCGGCGTGGAGTTGCGCGAGCGCGCGGTTGGGGTGCAGGGGATTGCCGTGCGAGCTCAGCGCGCTGATGCTGAACCCCGCGTCCTCGAGCTTGAGTTTGAATTCCTTCAGTTTGGCGGGATTGTGCAGCCATTCAAGCTTCAGGTGCGGCTCGCCGGGATAATTTCCCGTGCCCAATTCCAGCGTGTGGATGCCCAGCGGCTCAACCTTCTGGATGACTTCGTCGAGACTCAGCTTGGCCAGCAGTGCGGTAAAAAGTCCAACCTTCATATTGATTCCCCCTTCGCGCGGCCGGGGGTCGGTTGGGCGGAACGTGCGTGGCCGGCGCGCCCCCTCGCCGCTGCCTGTCGAGCGATTCCAACTGAAAAGAGGCTAAATCTATAGTC
>JASIKV010000533.1 GCA_030049455.1 Terriglobia bacterium | reverse complement strand
CCCGCGGCGTGCTGACTATTGCCCCTCTTTGAGCTCGCGCAGCCACAGGTTGCGATAACGCACGGGGTGGTGGTGATCCTGCAATCGCAGCGGAAGCCTGTCCGGATGAGGCGTGTAGGGCGGCCGCTCATGGTGCGCCGTCGGCCCCATGATTTCCACGTGGTCCTGCACCAGAACGCCGTTATAGAACACCGTCACGTTGGCCTTTCGGGTCACTTTTCCGCTGGAGTCGAAGCGCGCGCCGTGGAATGCAATGTCGTACATTTGCCAAACCCCGGGCGGGCGCGCGGCATTCACCAACGGAGGATATTGGCCATAGACCGCGGCTGCTTCGCCGTCGGCGTAGGTCACGTTGTTGAACGAATCGAGCACTTGAATTTCGTAGAGCCCATGCAGAAAGACTCCGCTATTACCGCGGTCCTGGTCCGTGCCGTGCGGAGGATTGGGCGTGGCCCATTCCACGTGCAACTGGAAATCCCCGTAGGAAGCCTTGGTCTGGATGTCCCCCACGCCGGGCACCGTCTGGAAGTAGCCGTCGCCCACATCCCATTTTGCCGGGCCGCCATTCACCGATTCCCAATTGGAAAGATCCTTGCCGTTAAAAAGTACGATGGCATCCGAAGGCGGGCGCCCGGGTTTCTCCTGCGTGCTTTCCGTTCCGGGCGTGATGATGGGCGGCTCCGGGCGGTTGCGGTCGTTCGGGCCCCATTGTTGCGCGCCCTGCGGCCTGGCGTAAGGCCGCGTGGTAACCATGAAAGTGGCGAGTGCGGCGAGCGTCGCACAGCCTGCTGCCAGCCATAATTTCCTGCGCATAGTTCACATTCCCCCTGATCGATAAACTGCGGCGAATCCGCGCCAGCGCCGCTATTGTACTCCCCATTGCCGCGCCGGAGAGTGCGGTTTTTTCAGGTTAAGACCGCAAGCGGTTCCAAAGCTCCGTAAGGCCCTCCACGGTAAATTCTTTCGACTGAGAGTAATTGATGATTTGGCGCTCCATCGTATCCACAGTCTTCACGCCGTCGGGAATCCGCGCGGCGAGTTCAAGCGGAATATTTGTGACGCCGTGGCGGTCGCCGTGCAGCAGGTCGCCCGGCTGGACCGTGAGGCCGCCCACGCGCACGGGCGTCCCCACCTCTTCGATGTGAACGTAGGCGTGCGAAACCGCAATGTGCGCTGCGAAAAAGTGGAAACCCAGCGGCTCAACCTCGTCGAGATCGCGCACGGAGCCGTTGGTGACGCAGCCAATGCATCCCATGGCCTTGTGCAGGTTGGCGTTTACTTCTCCCCAGAACGATCCGAGGCCGGGCGGGCCGTCCAGGTCCTCCACCACGATCACTCGCGGCGCGGGCACCTTCATGACGTCCTGCCAGTGGACGCTCGGAGGGATGGCCGCGCCCTGGGCGGTGGGGGCGGCCGACCGGATCTTCACCGTGACGGCGTAGCCCACCATCACGCCCAGGCGCGGAAATACACACTTGATCTCAGGACGCATAAACCCTTCGTTGCGCGGGCGAACGTCAAAAACCTCAATTGCGTTGGCGACGGTCGGCGTGTTAAAGGTGCGCAAACGCTCGAGCACCGCAGGGTCGAGGGGTTGAATCATCGGTTCTCCGTGGTCGAATCGAGTCTAATGTGCGCGAAGCATTATATTGAGACGGGGTGAAAAACGAAATCCGGCGTTTGACGGATGGTGTGCGGTGATGTGAGCTCAGTCTGCGGCAGGAATTTCCGCCAGGCGATGGGATCGAGGAACCCCAGCCCGCCCGGCCGAGGTCCGCGAGGCACGCGGTTTCTCCCTATTTGATGTGGCAGCTTGCCGCTCCGCGCTTCTCCAGATACTGCTGGTGGTATTCCTCGGCGCGCCAGAAATCCGCGGCCGGCGTGATCTCCGTCACAATCTTGCGGGTGTATTTTCCGGACTTTTCAAGAGCTTCCCTGGACGCGCGCGCGGCGGCCTCCTGCTCAGGCGAGTGGAAAAATATCGCACTGCGATATTGCCTGCCATAGTCGGGCCCCTGGCGGTTGAATTGAGTCGGGTCGTGGTTTTCCCAGAAAATTTTCAGGAGCTTCGAGTAGGAAATCTGCGCGGGGTCGAAGGTCACTTCCACAACCTCCGCATGCCCGGTCTGGTCCGTGCACACATCCTGATAGGTGGGGTTCTTCATCTGCCCGCCCGAGTAACCCACGGCCGTTGATATGACTCCATGAACGTGCTGGAACGCCGCCTCAACTCCCCAGAAACAGCCGGCCCCGAAAGTTGCCTTTTCTGTTGTCACGATGACCCTCCTTTGGAATTGCGCTCCCCGCTCAAATCTTATTCCGGGTAAATGACATTTTCCAGTTCTTCTCAAACGGCCGGTAACCAGTTAGATGCAGGCGAGGCAAATATGGCTCATACTGTCCGAGTCCTAAGACCCTCTTGCATCGTGCTCCAACTGGCCAGACACAGCCTGATGTATAATGGCCACTGGGGTGGCCACAATGAAAATCAGCACAGTTCGGGAATTCCGGGACGGCGCCACGGGTCTTCTGCGCTCGAAAGACCCGGTATTGGTCACGCGCCGGGGAAGGCTGGCAGGAGTTTTTTTTCCCTGCCCCCAAGCCACTCTGCCGCTGGAGATGAAGCGGGAGCTCTTCGGCATGCTGAGTGAGGCCGTGAGGCGCCAAATCAAGCGGCGCGGCCTCAGAGAAAGAGAAGTACTCCAAGATTTCGAAATTTGGCGGAAGGAACGCCGTGCGACTCGCCGCGGACGCTAATGTGCTTCTCTCCGCCGTCCTGGGTGGCCGTGCGCGCCGGATTCTCGCAGCGCCGCACTTCAAAGAAATCCTGACCGTAGCCCCCGTCATAGCGGAGATTGAGGAATATGCTGTGCTCCTGGCGCGGAAGAAGGGCCTGGCCGAAGACCAGGTGCTGCTGGCGGTGGCGGCGTTGCCGGTAACGATTGTCTTGCAAGAGGAATACGCAGCAACGCTGCCCGAGGCCATCAGGCGCATCGGTGGGCGCGATCCGGATGATGCGGAACTTCTGGCTCTCGCCATCAGCTTCGGCTTGCCTATCTGGTCCAACGACAAGGATTTTACGGATGTTCGGGTCCCCGTTTACACAACTGGACAACTGCTCCGACAATTCGGGCTCTAATCAGCACTGGACTCGCATGACAAATTAATTCCCGCGTATTCCCCGCCAGACTTCACCCGTCCGCGTGAGGGGGATGGGCAGAGGCTCGCTCCAGCTAAAGCCAGCATTGATTTTGGCGAGGCCGGCGGCCTGGTCGCGTGTCAGCCACAGCAGCACGCTCCCGCCGGGCTTCAGGACTTGCGCAGCCAGAGGCACCAGTTCATCCAGATTTCCGACCGCGCGCATGGTGGCGAAATCAAAGTTTGCCGCCGTGCCTCCGCCCGCCAGGCCTTCCAGTCGTTCACCGCGCACTTCCACTGCGCTGAATCCGCACACACGCGTCGCTTCTTTCAGGAATGCGCGCTTTTTGGCGACGGGTTCGAGCAGGGTAACGGAGAGTTGCGGAAAGGCAATCTTCAGGGCCAGGCCGGGGAAACCCGCGCCGCTGCCGATGTCAAGCAGGCGCCCACGCAACTCGATGTGGCGCGCGATGAACAGGCTTTCGCCAAAGTGGCGCGTCACACTTTCTTCCGCGTTTCGGATGGCTGTGAGGTTAATTTTCTGGTTCCAGCGGAGCAGCAGTTCAAGGTAGGCGAGAATCTGTTGCACTTGCGCCGTGCTCGGTTCCAAACCGAAGGGCTGAAGGAGTTGCCGAACGCGCGCTTCATCAAGCACGCAGGCGATTGTAGCCAGCGCCGGGCGATCGTGCAAGCAGCCGGATCAGCCCCGCCGTATTCTGCCCGAGCATCTCGCCTGCGGAACTGGACATTTTCACTGGCACCAGTTTTAATACCTGCATGTCGAAAAAGCACAAAGAACTCATTCAAAAGCAATTCACCAAGACCGCGGAAGCATTCACAGAATTCGCGGTGCGCGACACTCCGGAGGTTCTGAAGGAAAAAGTGGATTTTGCCAAGCTGCAATCGACCGATGTGGCGCTGGATATCGCCTGCGGGCCGGGAGCATTCGCGTTGGCGGTTGCGCCCGGCGTGCGCGCATCCTGGGGAATCGATCTGACGGAAGAAATGCTACGCCGCGCGCGGGCGTTGCAGGCCGAACGGCAGATTTCGAATGCGGGGTTTGTGCGCGGCGAGGCCGAGCAACTCCCTTTTCGCGACGGATGCTTCGACCTGGTATCGTGTCAGTGCTCGTTCCATCATCTTCCCAAGCCCGCGCTGGTATTGGCGGAAATGGTCCGCGTCGCCAAACCCGAAGGACGGCTGCTGATCATCGACCCGCTGGGCCCTGAGAGCGACGCCAAGTTTGAGCTCTACAATCGCATTGAAATTCTTCGCGACCCCTCGCATACCCAAACAGTCCGGCTGACGGAATTTCTGCGCATGTTCGACGAAGCAGGGCTGGAGATGCTGCGGCAAGCGCTCCGCCGGCGGCAACGGTCGTTCAACAACTGGATGCTGCGCGGCGGGCACGCCACCGGAACGA
>JASIKV010000532.1 GCA_030049455.1 Terriglobia bacterium | reverse complement strand
ATTTAATTGATGTCTGATCATCGGCCACGCTTACAGCGTGTCGGCTTGGCCCAATTCCTTGTCCTGAGCCTCCCATTCATCGCTCAGGGGGCCGTTCCGGACACCCAGACGCTTCGCGGTAAAGTGGTAGACCCGGGCAGCAATCCCATTGCGGGAGCGGTCTGCACTTTGCGTGGCCGGAGTCTGCCCGAGCAGGGCCGCCCGGTCACGACAGGAATCAACGGCGGATTCGAGTTTACCGGCTTGATTCCCGGCGTTTATCGGGTCACCTGCGCAGCGCTCGGTTACGAGCCCGTGGCCAAAACAGGGATTCCCGTCACGGAGACCGAAGAGCCTGCCGCCCTGCTGATCCAACTTCCGCCGGAGATCGTTCGCACCAAAGTGGAAGTCAGCGCCGAGGCGCCCAAGGCCACGGAGCAATCCGCCGCGCCCCCCGCGACTCTTACCAACCAACAGATCAAGTCCCTGCCTCTTGTCGTGCAGAAGTTCAAGGCTGCACTGCCCATGATTCCGGGCGTGGTTCGAACTCCCGACGGCAGAATCGCCGTGAAGGGCGCCGTTGAAAACCAGGGCACCCTGCTGGTGGATTCCGCCGAAACGGTCGACCCGGTGACCGGCAGCTTCTCCATCGACGTTCCCGTGGACGCGGTGGAATCACTTGATGTTTTCAAGAGCACCTACCAGACGGAATACGGACGATTCGCCGGCGGCCTGACGACGATCCAAACCAAGGCGCCCACCAGCAAGTGGGACTACGAGCTGAACGACTTTGTCCCCACGCCGCGATTTGAAGCCGGGCATCTGGTCGGGATTTCCGACGATTCGCCGCGCATCTACTTCTCAGGACCCCTGCTCAAAGACAGACTCACATTCTCCGAGGCCTTCACTTACAACTATTCCTCGCAGCCGGTGCGGGGATTGGCATGGCCGAACAACCAGACTCGCCGCGAGGGTTGGACGTCATTCTCCGACTTCTACTACGCGCTGTCGTCCCAGCACCTGGCCAGCGTGGATGTAAAGCTCTTCCCCGACCGCCATCAGTACGACAACATCAGCAGCCTGATTCCGCAAGGCGCCTCCGCCGACTACGCCCAAAGCGGATACTCAATCGGTCTGCACGACCACTACCTGTTTCATAACGGCGGAATCCTGACCACCCTCGCCCAATTCACGGATTTTGACAGTTACACGCACGGCCAGGGTGCGGCGGATTTGCAGATTACTCCCACGGGCTGGGAGGGCAACTTCTTCAACGCCTGGACGCGCAGCAGCAACCAGCAGGAAGTTCAGGAAAGTTATCTCTTCCCGCGCAAGCACTGGCTCGGCGCGCACGATTTCAAGGTGGGCGGCGACGCCGTGCACCGCGCTTACCAGGGCACCAGCATCGATCATCCCGTCCAGCTTCTGCGCGCGGACGGTTCATTGGCGGAGGAAATCGACTTCGGGCCCGCCGGCCACCTGGCCACCGGAGACACCGAGCTGGCCGCATTCGTTGAAGACCATTGGATCTTGAGCCGTTTCATTTCCGTCGACGGCGGAATGCGCGTTTCAGGTCAAACGCTGGGCGAGCGGTCGGCTCTCTCCCCGCGCGGCGGCGCGACTTTCTCCCCCGACAAGAGGGGAAGGACGATCCTTCGCGGGGGCGCCGGTGTGTTTTACAACCGCCTGCCGCTTCTGGCCGGAGATTTCACTCAGAATCCCGACCGGCAGGTTACGCTTTTTGATACCAGCGGCGTGGCCCTCGGACCGCCCACGGTTTATGTTCCTGATTACGAGGAGTTCGCGGACGATGGCAAGAAGATTGTCCCTTCCGGCACTCGGCTGGGGAGCACGCCTTACAACATCACCTGGAACACAGAGCTCGACCAGGAAATCCGGCCCGACCTGGTGGCCCGCGTCAGCTTTCTGGGCAGCCGCACCTACAATGAGTTCACGGTGAATCCCGTGGAAGAGTCTGCCACCAGCGGCCTGCTGCTGCTCACCAACCTGGGTCAATCGCGCTACCGCGAATTTGAAGCCACGCTGCGCGCGCATCCGAATGACAAGGCCGATTTCAACATTTCCTACGTCAACAGCCAGGCCCGCGGCGACCTGAACACCATGGCGTGGGTCTACATTCCCTTCGAGCAGCCGGTGATCGAGCCGGACCTGTTCGGTACGCTGCCCACCAACGTTCCCGACCGCGTCGTGACCTGGGGACGTTTCAAACTGCCGGAAAAAGTCATCATCAGCCCGCTGCTGGACTGGCACTCGGGATTTCCGTTTTCGATTTACGACGTCACGCAGAATTACGTGGGCCCGCCCAACAGCCGCCGCTTCCCCACGTTCCTTTCGCTGGATATGAAGGCCTCCGAAGACTTCACCATTCGCTTTATTCCCTGGGTAAGGAAGCACATGCTTCGCGGCTCGATCGAGGTTTTCAACCTGACCGACCACGGCAATTTCCGCGACGTCTATAACACGGTCACCTCCCCTTACTTCGGCGACTACGCCGGGTTTCTGCATCGCTTCTACGATTTGTCTCTGGACGTGATTTATTGATGGGCGCCGCACGGTCGTGGTGCAGTTTGAAGTAGAGGCGGCTTTATGCCGCCATTTGGCGAGGTAAACTCGCCGCTACAAGTTCAATCTGCACCACGACCCGCCGCATATTACCCTTGTAGGCTTGTCGGAACGTGTGCTATTGATGCTTTGCGGGGCGCTGGCAACCAAAATGGGCGACGGTTATAAGTCGGAGATGGTGAAGATCTATC
>JASIKV010000531.1 GCA_030049455.1 Terriglobia bacterium | reverse complement strand
CGCTGCCTCCTATTTAGTGACAAGCTTGAATCGGAGCACGGATAGCGTACTGATCGGTTGGTATTGGGGACCTCATCTCCTAGGGCTGTATTCGCGTGCCTATAATCTTTTGATGTTGCCCGTGCGCCAACTCAGCGGACCGTCAACGAGAGTTGCGGTGCCGACATTCAGCCGTCTTCAAAGCGACCCGGAACGGTTTGCCCGATATTATCTGCGTGCTGCAAACCTTATCACCTGGGTGTTGACGCCGGTTTTTGGGTATCTTTTCGTTGCTGCGGAGCCGGTCATTGTCCTGGTGCTGGGGCGCCAGTGGCGGGAGGCGGCGCCGGTGTTTCAAATACTCGCCCTTGCCTCCCTGGGCCAACTGTTTCTTGATTCGACGGTTTGGCTATTTGTGGGCCGTGGACAGTCAGGGCGGATGTTGAAGCTCTTATTTGTCATTTCACCGATCATTGTCGGCAGCTTTGCGGTTGGGCTCCCCTTTGGCATCAAGGGCGTGGCTCTTTCCGGTTCGGTGGTGCTAATTGGAATCTTTCCGTGGGTGCTTCACTTTACTTTCCGTGGGACCCAATTGACTTTGAGGCGCTTCGGGAAAGCTATCGCATCGCCGATCGCACTTTCAATTGTCGGCATCCTTTCAGCGGAAGCTGCCTTATACCTAATGGCTCCGCAGGGCATTGGTCCGCAACTTGCTGTATCGGCTCTTGGATTCACTGCGGCCTACTTGCTGTCGGCACTCGTTCCCTCCATTCGGTGCGAGGCGATGTCGCTAAGAAAATTGTTCAACGAACTTCGTATGCCGAGCGAAGCTATCTGAGCGGCTAATCCTGAACAGCCAGATTGTCAACTATGGTCATGCGAATAGCGAATGTCGCCTGTGTAAGCGGTGTTGCAAAGTGGGTTGTTTGCAACTCAACATCTAAGAGTGAAATACTACTTAAACGTACCCGTAAGGAGGCATTCTGCGAATGATTATTACGCGCACCCCGCTTCGTATCTCATTCTTCGGCGGTGGCACGGATTACCCTGTCTGGTATCGCCAGCACGGGGGGGCGGTTTTGGCGACCACCATTGACAAGTGTTGTTACATCACTTGCCGGCGATTGCCGCCCTTCTTCGACTGTCACAGCCGGGTATCCTACTCGCGGGTTGAAAACGTTCAGACGAACGAATCCATTCAACATCCCTCCGTGCGCGGATGCCTGAAATTCCTGGGAATTGATGAAGGAGTGGAAATCCACCACGTCGCCGATTTGCCCGCCCGAACCGGCCTGGGAACGAGTTCGGCGTTTACGGTGGGACTGCTTTTGGGCCTTTACGCTCTGCAGAATAAAATGCGCGACAAGCAGGCGCTGGCTGAAGACGCCATTCGGGTCGAGCAGGAACTGCTTGAAGAAGCCGTTGGATCGCAGGACCAGGTGAGCGCAGCCTACGGCGGCTTCAATCGCATCAACTTTCGGACCGACGGATCGATTGACGTGAGCCCCGTGCTTGCCCCGCAAGTCAGGATTTCCGAGCTGACCCAGCATCTGGCGCTCTACTTCACCGGGTTCTCGCGGATTGCGTCTGAAATTGCCAAAGAGCAGATCAAGTTGACGGGGCAACGCGAGCAGGAACTGAAAATGATGTACCAGTTGGTGGGTGAGGCGGAGGCGATTATCACCAATCCGAGCCGCTCCATCCAGGACTTTGGCCGCTTGCTGCATCAGGGGTGGGAAATAAAAAGGTCCCTGACTCAAAAAATTACGAACCCGGAGATTGATGAGATTTACCAGGCGGGGCGAAGCGCCGGAGCGATTGGTGGCAAGCTGCTGGGCGCCGGCGGAGGCGGTTTTATGCTCTTTTTTGTCCCTCCCGAGCGCCGGCAGGAATTGCGGAAGCGGCTCAACAAGTTGCTCTGCGTTCCCTTCGGATTCTCAAGCCGCGGCAGCCACGTGGCGGTTTACGAGCCCGAGGAAGCGTACGACAAGGGGCTTGCCAAGGAGCGGGAAAACGCCTATGCCTAGCACGCCTGACGCTCTGATCCTGTGTGGCGGGGCGGGCACGCGATTGCGCAGCATTACCGGGGAATCTCCCAAGACCCTGGCGGAAGTGGCCGGCCGCCCCTTTATGGAATTTCTCTTCAAGCAATTGCACCGGCAGGGATTCGAGCGCGCCATTCTGGCCGTGGGTTATCAAGGCGAGGCAATCCGCGCGCAGTTCGGGGCCGAGGCGCAGGGTTTACGCCTGGCATACTCGCTGGAATCGGCCCCTTTGGGAACAGGCGGCGCGCTCCGCAACGCAGCGGATCTGGTGGAATCGGAATCCGTCCTGGTTATGAACGGGGACAGTTATACGGAAGCGGACCTCGCGGCGATGTGGGCGGAGTTCCGCACAGCGAATGCCGATGCGAGTTTAGTTTTGATCCCCGCCGATGGCCGAACCGATTGTGGAAACGTGCGCATGAATGAATCCCGTGACGTCGTTGGATTTACGGAGAAGGCGGGTGATTTCCATGCGCCGTTCGTGAGTGCGGGCATCTACCTGATGCGCAAAAGATTGGTGTTCGACATCCCGGCGGGACGCGAGATTTCACTGGAAAGGGAAATATTCCCCCGGTGGTTGCAGGAGGGCCGGCAGATTAAGGGATTTGTTTTTCGTGGCAAGTGCACCGATATTGGAACGCCGGAGCGATACCGCGAGGCGCAGGAAGTCCTGGTTCATGCAGAGACGGATGCCGCCACCCCTCTCAGGGAGAGATCAGAATGAAGATTCTGATTACGGGAGCGGCGGGTTTTATTGGCGGGTTTCTGGCGCGCCTGTCGCTCGAGCAAGGTTCCACGCTGCTGGGCATTGACCTCGGCGATCCTGGGGAAAATTGGCCTGGCGGAGCGTTCGAAGTGTGCGATGTGCGCGATGCCGCACACTTTTCAAACCTTCTTTCGAAGCTCCGCCCCGAGCGGGTGTTTCACCTTGCCGCCCAGAGCTACCCGACCGTGTCGCTCACCCACCCGAGGGAAACACTCGAAACCAATGTGGTGGGAACGGTGAACTTGTTTGAAGGTCTTCGCAGCGCGGGGCTGATGCCGCGCGTGGTGGTGGCGTGTTCAAGCGCGGAGTATGGCCCGGTGGCGGCGCAGGATCTCCCGGTGCGCGAGACTCATCCCTTGCGGCCCCTTCACCCCTACGGCGTCAGCAAAGTTGGGCAAGACCTGCTGGCCGCGCAGTATTTTTCCAATTACGGGTTCCATGCGATTCGGATTCGGATCTTCAACACCACGGGCCCCGGAAAGCTGGGCGACGTCTGCTCGGATTTGGCGAAGCGGGCCGTGGAGATTGAATTGGGAATGCGTCCTCCCGTGCTCATGGCGGGGAATCTGACCACCCGGCGCGCGCTGGCCGATGTTCGCGACACTTCGCGGGGCCTTTGGATAGCCGCTGAGCGCTGTGAGGCCGGCGAGGTCTATAACGTCGGAGGCAGCCAGATTTATGCGGTCCA
>JASIKV010000530.1 GCA_030049455.1 Terriglobia bacterium | reverse complement strand
CCTTACGTTCGCGGACCGGGTGGTGGCGCACATCGCATCCCCAAGGCGTTTTTGAAGCGCTTTCGATGGTGGGATCGCCTCGGCGAGGCGCGCCGAGTCTTCGGCCAGTGGCTGTTTCGCTCCGACCCTTTCTATAGGAAGAGCCAGCAGCGTGCCAAGGTGATTCTGGCTTGCAATAAAGAGGCCGTGGAGGGCGTCCCGCTCAAGTGGCGCCACAAAGTTCAACTTGCTTCTGTAAACGGCATTTCGCGGAATGAGCTTGTTGCAACCCCCGCGGGGCCGGGCGAGAAGTTCAGCGTACTTTCTGCGGGCCGATTGGTTCCGCTCAAGGGGTTTGATCTGGCTCTGCGCGCCTTCGCGGCTTTTGCAAAAAATCATCCGGATGCGAGGTTCACGATCGTGGGCAAAGGGCCGGAGCGGACCCGATTGGAAGCCCTGATTCAGCAACTCGGAATGGAAATGCAGGCGCACATTGAAGAGTGGATTCCGCGCGAGCAATTGCTGGCAACCATGCGAACGTGCGACGTCTTTTTATTTGCCAGCATGCGCGATGGGGGCGGGTTGGTGGTGGTTGAAGCGATGGCTGCCGGCCGGCCCGTTGTCTGCCTGGACCTGGGCGGGCCGGGGCTGCACATTACTGCCGAATGCGGCTTCAAAGTTCCGGCGAACTCCCCTGATGAATCGGTTGAATTGATGGCCCAGGGGTTGGAAAGGCTTTACCGCGACGTTGAACTGCGCGTTAAAATGGGAGAAGCGGGAAGGGCGCGGGCCGAACACGTCTATTGCTGGGACCAGTTGGCCGAGCGGCTCTTAAGTATTTATCGCGAAGTACTAGAAACACCTCGAAACTCAAATGGGAATTGAACTCGCACGCATACCGCGAATGAAACGCCGCATCCCCAAGCCTGCTGAGCCCGGCCAGGCCGCGGCGCCGCGCGACAAGATGACTTTGAACGCACAATTGGGGATGCTCCTTTGGGTGCTTCTCTGGCTTGGTTACAACACCAGCTTTGATTATGCTGTGAGCCCGAAGTTCGAGACCTCGCCCTCCTACTTCATTCACGGTATTCGGGCCTTTTTCCCGATGCTCGCGACTTGGATTTCCATATTCATCGCCTTTGCGCGCGGCAATCAGGTGTTTCGCTGGATAACAGGACCAATGGGGTTGATGTTGATGTATGCGCTGGTGGGATTGGTCGCCTCCGCCAGCTATTCGCCCAGCCCCAGCGTTGCACTATATTTTGGCGCCAATTATCTGGCAATTGTGATGGTCCTGCTGGCGGTTATTTCTGTTGACGATCCCATGTCGGACCTTCGTCACATCCTGAACCTGACATGGAATATCGGTTTTATCTTCACGCTTAGCCTCTTGGGCGCCATTCCCTTCCTGGGCTCGGCGGCCTTGACGGAAACGGATACCAATCCCGTAGGAGTACGCGCCTACGGCGGCGGCACGGAGATCCTGGGAATGCCCGGGACTCGAAATACCGGCTTTGCGCGCTATGCCGCAATTTCCGCGCTGGTAGCGCTTCCCCGATTCATGAAGAAGGGCAACATTTTCGTCAGGATCATTTGGGGAGTGATTTTCCTGGCGTCGTTGGCCGGATTGATCATGGCCAATGGCCGTACGGAGACGCTGGCATTCATTGCCGGAGTGGCGGTTATTCTGGGAATGGAAAAAACCCGGCGCACGGTTAATCTTCTCGTTGCCGCTGGCGCCAGTATTGTTCTAGGCCTGCGCGGATTCTTCAACGCCTTCTACATGTACATCACTCGCACCGGCGTGATTGACCCCACCATGACCGGCCGCACGCACACCTGGGACGAAGCGGTGCGCTACTTCTGGGATTCACCCTGGGTGGGGTTTGGGTTCCAGGCCGACCGCTACTACCTGGGGGGCGAGCACATGCACAACGCGTTCCTGCACGCTTACTTTCAGGCAGGATTGCTCGGCGGAACAGCCATTGTGATCGGAGTGATCATCGTGTGGATTCTGATTGCCAAATACTTCTTCTTTAAGCCGCCGGAGGATCGATCGCTGATTCCCCCGGAGATCCCGGCCGTATTCATGTTTATCACCATTTCCTCAATTACCGAATCGACCTTTGCATATTTTTCTGCTGCCTGGTTGCTGAGCGCTCCCATTGTCCCCTACGTCATGGCGCTTCACAACCATGTGCGGAAGATCTCCATGAAAGCTGCCTGGGAACGCGCGGCTCGCATTCGGCAGGCGAGGCGTGAGTCCCGATTCTTGGACCCTAGACCTCAATTACCTCGCCCCGAAGGGGTATAATTTTGAGATGCGTGCGGGAAGCCGATTCGAGTCTTAAACCTGTACTCGTCGTGCGACCCTTCAGCTTATTGCATCAGGCGAATGGTGACTTCAACAGCTCCCAAGTGACGATGTATACTCGCGCCAGCATGCAGTAAGGCTCGGTAGGGAATCCCTGCTCAACTCCTCGGCAATTTCCTGTGCTCGGTGGTAGCGTAGGTGCGGTTCCTTTCGAAGGCACCGACAGATTACTTCTCTTAGGACAGGCGGCATTTCTCTTGAGGCAGGAATCGGGTCCGAGATCATAATCATGGTTGCAAGTTCAAACGCTGTACTGCCCCGAAACGGAAGTTTCCCGGTTGCAAGTTCGTAGAGCAAGACCCCCAACGACCAAATGTCCGACCATATTCCCCGCCTCTTTCCTCGTAAGACCTCGGGTGCCATATATGGAAATGTCCCAATTGCACATCCACTGTCGGTCGACGAGCTAGGCGAAAATGCTGTATCTGCGTGAATGGAAGATAAATGTTTTGCCAAACCAAAATCTAAAATCTTTGGCTGTCCCGACCCGGTTGCGATTGCATTCGCCGGTTTGATGTCGCCGTGGATGATGCCGTGTTCATGTGCATAAGCAATGGCATTGGAAATAAGGCGCCCAAAGTGATTGACTAGACCATTCGGGAGCCCGGCGGGCACCAATAGACCAGATAACCGGATCCCGGCAATGTATTCCATGGCGATATAGGCTAATCCGCCGTCTTCGCCTACATCATAGATCGTGCAGATGGATGGGTGACTCAAAGCGCTCGCCAACCGGGCCTCTCTTAGAAGCCGACCCCACCCAGGTGACCGCGCACCCACCTCCTGGTAGTTGATCTTAAGCGCGACAAGCCGTTCTAACCTCAAATCCCGTGCGCGGTAAACAACTCCCGTCCCTCCCCGCCCAATCTCGTCTTCCAACGAGTAGCGCCCAACCAAGGCCCCGGGACCCACCTTTTGCTGTCTTCTATGAAAAAAATTGAAACTGGTCGACTTGCGCTTGACGTATTCCTTATTTATCGGCAGTTCATTCAACTGGATCATTGTGGAACTCCTGCCATGAAATCAAAACAGCTCTATACGAAATGAGATTCCCAATTTGGGAGCCGGATCCCGAGTTGGAAACAAATCACTTGTAACCATCTGTAGGAGAAATCTAAAAGGCGGGAGTATTATCAGCATTTACGTGACATCTGTCAATATACTTTTTACTGGTATCTAATACGTTATTTATTATCATTCACATGAGCTTTGTTAGGCAATCAGACTTGATCCGCAGTTTTCGGTCGCTCGGCCTCCAGTATTTGGGAGATGTTTTAAAGCCGAAGTCTGGATAAGTAAAAATGAAAGATAGTAAATGCATTCCATGTTTTGTACGACCAGAAAATTATTTCGCCGGGCATGGCTAACAATTCCTATGAAAATTGATTGCGGGTCACGGCCTTAATAGAGGTTTATGAAATCCTAGTTGCCTGCCGATAGGAAGCGAAGGCGCGGAAGTTAAGTGAGGAGGGTCAAGATCATGCGCATTTTGCTCCAGTCTGGTAAGGCGACGAGGACAACAGCGAGCCCCAAACGGAAGATGCGGCGGTCGCCCGGCCCAGTCAATGGAAGGGGGTACCACCGCCATTCCGTCGGATTTCTCGTCGGCTTCACGTTTGCCTTAGCTTGCTTCTTGAACACTGCATCACTTCTGGCTCAGAGTGGCAATGACCCTATCGTGTATACCCCATCATTTGCGGGCTCAGACTGCGGACTGCGCACTACGGCTGCCCTGAACGCGATTTACGCGCTGGGTGGCGGAACCGTGGACATGCGGGGCGAAACCAACTGCACCCTGAACAACGACCTCTATTTGGGCGACGGGACACACTCGGTCACGGTCTTCATGCCTATCGGCACAATTACCGCCAACCATACGGCAGAAACTGGGGTACGGGCAGTGGTGTATTACAACTCGTACCTTACTTTAATCGCACCGCAGACGACGATTTCGGGTGATAACAGCGCGGTGGCGCTGGAACAAGCGTACGAAGGCGGAGGCGTGACGGATGTAAGTTTCAATGGGCCAAACGTTCTTGATACGGGAACAGTGGTGCCTGGTATGGCGGCGGTGGAGATTGGCGGACCCAATGTCAGTGTACCTGTGCCTGCCGGACCTGCCAATATCAGCTACCCGAATAATTGGCTGATGAGTACGATGGGGGGATACGGCGGAATGTTTGCCGTCTACAGCACTGCATTGAGCGCTGCCGCCATACTTAAACACTATAACTGTGGGACGCTGCACGACGCAAACTGCACTGGTTCCAATGGCGACTATGAGACAACTGTGGAGGCAGATAGCCCACTTTCATTTTGGCCGCTAGTAGATACGGCTGGCGCAGCCGCTGTGGACGTGGTTGGTGGACGGAATGGCACCTATACAGGTACCGTAACCCTCAGTTCTGGCTCCGGACTAACAGGCCAGCCGGGAACCAACTTCCCGCTGTTTGACCAGTCCACCGGCAGCGTGACTTTGCCTACTTATAATTGGTTTCCCAATTCGAGTGCTTTTACCCTGGAAGGCTGGGTTAATCCCACCAGCGCACCAGGTCCCTGGCGCGGGGCCATGATGTTCTACGATTCCTGGCTGGTGCACATGGTAGGCTTGAACGATTGGGCAGAGAACTGTGGCTGCGTATACGTCTATGTGGAGAGCGGCGCCGAGCAAGCTAGCATGCATCCCACTTTCCCTCAGGAGGGCTTTGGCCAGAACGCACTCTTATATTTCGCCTATACCTATTCGGGTGGAAACGTAGCTCTGTATTTGAACGGAACCAAGGTTCGGACCGGTACGGACGTTTCGAGCAGTAGCTTCGAGAACATGAACATAGCCGGGGCCGACATCGGCGTGCTGGCGGATTCAGAGCATGGTTGCGACCTTTGTTACTCACAATTCGATAACGTGAATGTAGGCGGGGCGACCTATGGTGCCTTGTTCGAGAATAGCTCGGGCTATGCATTTGGGGACAATCAGTTCGAATGGGACAACAGCAGATTCGTTGGGCCGGTTGGGAAGTATTTGGCACCAAACAGCGCGGCGAACGCAGTATTCAACCACGATGATTACGAGGGGAATCAGAGCACTACCGGCAGCATTTTGTTTGTTTACCCGCACGGAACCAGTGCCGGGTTCTCCGGTACAGCTTGTAATGTGGGCGATACTGTGCGTCCTGCGGGTGGGAACAACAATGCTTTACTGACGGTGGCGGGTGCGACCGGTGGTGCCCCTAACGCCTGGACGATCACTGCGCCCGGAACAGGGTATGGGAACGTAATGGGTGACAGCACGGTCACCATGACAGGAAGCTGCTCGGGAGCAACCGTTGACATCGTCGTATCGGCTGCCTCGATTTTTGACTCCGGCGGCGGCGTCAAGGAGACAGACCCTTATGAAGAAGACAGCGGACAGGATTATGTCTGCGGTTCGGGTACATTTATTCTCGACCCGGCATTCAGCGGCTCTGGCGGAGTCTACTCACCCGACATGTGCACAGGTCCATCGGGAGCCTACGGCGGACCGGACTCCGACGTCGTGGTAAGTGATAACGATAATGGACTTACCGTCAACCGCCTAACAGTCGGCGCTCTTTTCAACAATTCGGAATTATGGACCAATCCGTGTCCGAGTTGGAACGCGGGTGGCAGCATTACATGGGATTTGGGCGGGAATACGAGAGGAAACTGTATTATCGCGCAGGTCGGCCCGGGGACCACCAGTACGCTCAACCTAGCCAATGTTGCGCCAGCCGGACACTACACCATTCTTTTTTGGAAGACAAGCGTGGAAGGGACGGCCACCCTTAATTTGGGCAGCGGCTGTTCCCCATGGATGGGAAACACCGGTGTCTTGCTGCCCGTACTAAGCTCTTCTCCACCTGTGCAACCATTTCTACGACTGCAGGCAGTTAGCGAGGCGCAAACGGTCCCTGCCGGCACCGCGACTGATTATGAGCAAGTCAATTCGGAGACGATCACGAATACCCCAGGAGCGATCGACCGGTTGGATATCGATATCTTGGGTGCTCCGGGCTGGGCATGCCTGATAAACTTCCACTGAGGCTTCGCTATGACAGTTGCCGTTTCATGATCCAGAGTACCACGCTTCCTTCTTTCAATACAGCCCGGCCCAATCGATTTGGATTAAGGGCAAGCCCATTCCATGACTTGCCCGGAAATCCTCCACGGCCTGCCAGCACCCGCCGAGCGACCCGAGCGAAGCTGGCTGTGGGTGGATCGCGACGACGGCGGCACCTGGGCCGATCTTCACGAGTTTGCCGCCGCATTCGGGAACAATGATGACGCGGGCGGCGGCGATGGGTTCTTCCTGCTGCAGAGGACATCGCAGGATCGCGACGGCTTGCTGTCCAGCGTGCCTGATGGAATCTCTGGAAAGTGCATGGAGGCGGGGACTCCGGCCGGCACTGAAAAGTGAGGCCCGGAGAGGCGTCTCCGGCATGCTCACCTCTTCTGCTATCGAAAGAACACGATTCACCCGCAGTATTTGCCCTAGACCGCGAATCCGGACGACATGCCAGCGCTGCTGCGCGCCAAAGGTCCAACGGAATTCCGATTCAGATGAGGCCGGCAGCCTGCATGCCTGCGAGTTAAAACCGAATTGAGGCTATGAATGGGACTTAATCGGGGATGCTAGGCGCTATTCGCCGCACCCACGTAAAGCCCATCGCGAATCGAGTCGGCAATTCCTTGGAACGTCCAGCGCGCGTACCTTCCCACCATCTGAATGTCGTGCTTTTCAAGCGCACTTAGCGCGGCATTGCGCCACCTGGACCCTGGCCACGACCACGTGTAGGCAACGTCAATCCACGTTGGGTCGAGCGCTTCCACTCCGCCAAGATAATCCCAATCCTGCAACTCACGCACAGTGGCTGCGGAATAATCCTGAATTTCGTTCGCGGCTG
>JASIKV010000529.1 GCA_030049455.1 Terriglobia bacterium | reverse complement strand
GGGTCGGCTCCGGGAGAATGGAGCTGGCGATTCCTTCCCTGGCAGGCATTGGTGGCGGTGGCGACGTCCACGTACATTGATCCACCAGCATCGATGATGAACGGATGCATGGGATGGTCCCCGCCCAAGGGCAGTCCGGAGACCACGGTCTCCGCCGGGCCGGGTGGGATAATGGCGCCTTCCGGCAATGGATAACGCACGATGCGGTCATTGATCTCGGCATAAATCGAGCCGTGGTAGAGGCCAATCCCCGTGCCGCCTTTGCCCCCCGTTTGCGGGGTTTCGCCGAAGCGCTGGATGACGCCGGCCTTTCCGCTGCCTGTCGTATCCCGGAGGGCCACCAGGAAACCGGCGGGCAGGGATTTATCGTTGCCGTAGTATCCTCCTGACCAGGTGTTTACATACAGCACTCCGTTCGGCGCCCCCACCATGTGGCGCGCATGCCCGATCTGATCGGCAAAGATTGTGGCGCAGAACCCCGCGGGCAGAATCAGTCCGGTGTCATCGCCCGGGCAACCGGTATTTTTCGCTTCCTTCGCCGAATCGGTCTGGCCCCGGGTCGGAACCATTGGGCTGAACAGGCAGACCCCGAGAATGGAAAACAGCAGGCTCATCTTCATGTGGCGCCGCAACATTGCACCCTCCGAAAATAGTTTGAGAATGATCGCACTATCGGCTGGAAAATGGTAGCGCTACTTGGAATCGAACCCGGGCTTTCAGGTTGAGGATTTCGATGGCCTGCTTTTTAGATTCATGGGGTTAGTGGGATTTTTCAGATGCTTGTGCCGCTAACTGTGGCCCCTTTTGGGAACTCTCTTGTCAGGGTGCCACGTTTGTGGTGAGCCAGCATCGCTCTGAGGAGAACCATCTTCACCGGTTGAGTGGAAAGAAATTGTTCCCGCCAGCGCCATTTTCAACTTCAGGCTCCTTGAGTCGTTTGCATTCGCCGCGTTTGCTAATTGACGGTCAGTGTGAGGGTCACGGTATGGCTCAGAGGCGCAGATCCGGAGCCGGTTGTGCCCGTAACTGTAAGGGTATAATTTCCTGCCGGCGTTCCGGGGTTTGAAGCCGGCGTACTGTTACTGCCTCCGCCGCCGCCACCACCGCATGCTGCCGCTGCCAGCAGCAACAAGAATCCCATGGCGAGTCTGAGCTTTGTGGACCTCCCTCGGCCTGCGTTTGGCTGGTTCCAGCGACAAATTGTCCAGGCCAACGCCGCAAGGGACATGGCCAGAATCCACAAACCTCGAGCGCCCGGCGGTAGAGGCGAGACCGGAAAAAGGCGCCGGGATCGTGGCGCGCTGAACGAAGGCGCCGTGGTTGCGACTGTGACCGTGACATTCGTGGCCGCGCTCCCAGCCGTTACAGTGCTGGGCGAAACCGTGCACGTGGCCTCAGACGGCGCCCCGGCACAGGAAAAGCTCACTGGCTCGGAAAATCCCGATTCTCCGGCCACACTTAAAGTGTAAGTCGCGGTTCCGCCGGGCGGGTACGTTTGCGAGGTGGGATCGCCGGAAGCCACCGCAAACGTAAAGTCCTGGCCCATTCCGCTGAGCGCGACGGTCTGAGGGCTGTTGGGGGCATTGTCGCTGAATGAAATCCCGCCCGAAGCCGCGCCGGTGGCCGTTGGCGTGAATGTGACCGCGAGGGTGCAGGTTGCTGATGCGGCAAGCGGACTCGTCGTTGAGCATGTTGTCCCACTGGCCGCTATGGCAAAGTTTCCTGTTGCCGTAATACTCGTGAAAGTCAGGGCTGCGGTGCTGCGGTTGGTCACAGTCTCCGTTTGGGCGGCGCTGGTGGTGCCGACATTCTGCGAGTTGAATGTAATGCCCGCCGGGGAGAAAGACACCAGCGTAGCTTCGAGCGCTGTCGTGCCGGAGATGCTGGGACTGTAAGTGCTGTCTCCGGAGTAGCTTGCCTCCACCATGTCCGTCCCTGTGCCGAGAGGCGAAATGCCGGCGGCTGTGGCGGTGGCCGGGTACGTCAACTCGTTCAGTTGGATCACCACCGACGCGGCCCCTGCGTCTACTACGGCCACGTCGGTTTTTCCGTCTCCGTTGAAATCCCCCGCCGCAACGTAGGTGAGTAAACCGCCCGTCGCCGGAACTGCAGCTGGTGCGGCGAATGTCCCGTCACCGTTTCCCAGGAGAATCATCACGGTGTTGCTCAGGTAGTTCGTTACGGCCAGGTCCGGTATGCCGTCACCGTTAAAGTCCCCAAGCGCGATATCAGCTGGCGTGCCGCCCGTCGCCGCGAAGGCGAGAAAAGTGTATGTCCCGTCCCCGTTGCCCAGCAAAATCTCCACGCCGGGGTCGTTCCCGTTCGCCACCGCCAGGTCGAGCTTGCCGTCACCGTTGAAGTCGGCCGCAACCAGGAGAAAGGCTTCGCCGTAAGATGTCTGGACCGGCAGTGCGGTAAAGGTTCCGTCCCCATTCCCCAGCAGAATGCTCACCCTGCCGCTACCGTCATTCGCTACGGCCAGGTCCGGTTTGCCGTCTCCGTTGAAGTCCCCGACCGCCACGGCTGTGGGATAATATTCCACCTCCGGGCTGGCCGCGGCGGTAAAGGTTCCGTCCCCGTTGCCCAGCAGAATCACCAGCGTGTTGGCATTGGCATCGGTAAAGCTCGCCACGGCCAGGTCCGCCTTGCCGTCCCCGTTGAAGTCACCCGCCACCACGAAATAGGCCGTGTCGTCATTCAACTGCTGGACGGGCGCGGCGGTGAAGGTTCCGTCTCCGTTGCCGAGAAATATCGATACGGTGCCAGGATCACTTGACGCCGCGGCCAGGTCGGCTTTTCCGTCTCCGTTGAAGTCGGCGATGGCCACGGACGAGACCTCGCACCCCACCGTCAGGTTCGACCCGGCATTGAACGTTCCATCCCCGTTGCCAAGAAATATCATCACCGCACAGTAGTCTGGGCTGGTTATGGCAAAGTCAGGGATGCCGTCACCGTTGAAGTCCCCCACGGCAATAGAGCTGGCTGCGGCGCCGGCCGTACTCGGCGACTGGGAGTTCGTCCAGTTCAGCACCGGCGTGCCCGCCGCGAGCGCCGCCGTGCCCAGCACTGAGTTCCCGTTGCTGGTATCGAGGAAAGACACTTGCCCGGTCGGCGATGTCGATGCAGATCCCGAAACCGTCGCCGTCAGCGTGTAATCGCCCGCGGCGCCGCTCTGAGCAATCGCCGTCGTGCTCGGATAATTGCTGCCGGCCACTGTCAGCGCCGACGCGCCGGAGGAGCTTCCCGCAGCGCTGATGGTCCCCACGAAGACGGCCTTGAAACTGTGGCTCCCCAGGCCGGGAGTGAGCTTCAGCGCCGCGGTTCCCGCGCTCGTCAACTGCGCTGTTCCCAGCAGATGGATATCCGTGCAATGGGCCGCGGTCGCATCGCAGAAGTTCACCTGCCCCGGAGTTACCGGCGTTGTTCCATTCATCACCGTGGCCGTCAGCGTCACGACGCTCCCCGCTGTGACCGTGGTGACGGCGTTCCCCGCTGAGGTCATTGCCAGGGTCGTGGCCGTGGAGGGCGGGGCCGGTTGATTCAACATCGCTGTGGCGCTTGAGGCGGTGCAGTTGCTGGTGCTCACCTCCACAACCGCGCCGTTATCGTTGGCGCAAGCCAGAAGGTAGTAAGGAGTGTTGGGCCAAAGTCCGGCAGGAACCGTAACGTTTGTGGTTCCGCTGGAGACGGCATTAATCGCCAGGGCGGGAACGTTGCGAGTCCCGAGCAGATGGCTGTCGATGGTCTTGGTGGTCGTGGCCGAAAGGTAAAACCCGGTCACAGAGCCGCCCGCTGCGGCTTGCCCGGTGTTCGAGGCCGTGTCGG
>JASIKV010000528.1 GCA_030049455.1 Terriglobia bacterium | reverse complement strand
AGCTGAGGGTGAGAATCCACACGTCCTTGCTGCCCAGCATCGTGCTCCAGGCAAGCCGGGGCGCGTGCAGCGGATCGCCCTCGGGGATGCCTTGATGGATCCATTTCCTTTCGAGCTCATTTGTCCACTTGTGCTGGTCGGGGTGATCGCGCGCCATCCAGAACCATGCGCCCCCTGCGGCAATTCCCAGCGCCGCGCAAACCCAGAACGACGCGCGCCAGCCAAGGTGCATGAGGACGTATCGAATGATCGGCGGCGTAAATGTTGAACCCGCGCCTACGCCCGCGAAGATCAGGCCGTTGGCAAGGCCGCGTTCGGCGGTGGGAATCCAGTTGGCCACCCAGCGGTTTGAGCTGGGGTACATAACCGACTCACCCATGCCCAGCAGGAATCGGACCGACCAAAAAGCCATGACGGCATAAGCGATGCCGGCCGGAAAGCTCGCCGTCAGCGCCGTGAATGCCGCCCACCAGAATGCTCCGAGGGCCAAAGTCAGGCGCGGCCCCAGCCGGTCCACAGTCCAGCCACCGGCAATTTGGAAGAGCCCATAACCGATGAAGAAGGCGCTGAAAATCCTGGCCAATTGCGCGTCGGTCAGGTGAAAGTCGCGGGCAATGGAGGGTCCGGCAATGGAGATGTTGACGCGGTCGATGAAGCTTACCGCGCCCATGAGGAACACCCAGCCCACCAGAATCCAGCGAATGCGGGTTGGGGCAGCGGCATCCATTCAGAAATGCTTGGAGGCGCAATCCCCCCTGCCCCCAAGGGTCCAAAGATTCCCATGTTTAGTGAGGGAAGGCAATGAGGATTCGGCGCCCCGCACTGCACAGGCGAACGAAAATAGGAACGACGTCTCTTTCGTTATGGGGTATAATTGAGGTCCATCCAGGCAGGAGGCGGTCGATGAGAAGCGTTACCTTACGTCATGGGTTCCCCCTCGTCATCGGAATCCTTATCCTTCCAACGTTATTGCATGCGCAGAATAACCTCTCGCACGTTCGAGTGGTGCGCCTGAGTTACGTCAGCGGCACGGTGGGTGTAAAGCGCCCGGCTTCGACGGAATGGGCCAAGGCGGGTGTGAACACGCCGATCCAGGAAGGGTTTGAGCTGCAGACTTCCGCCAACAGCTACGCGGAAGTGGAGTTTGAGAACGGCTCGACGGCGCGCCTGGGAGAATCTTCGCAATTGGGCTTTGACCAACTGGCGATGGATGGAGACGGCAACAAGCTCAATCGCCTGATTTTCGAGAAGGGCTATGCGACCTTTCACTTTCTGCCGGAACATCACGACGCCTACAGCGTGAAACTTGCGGACGCGACTCTCACGCCGGGAGGCAAAAGCGAATTCCGCGCCGATCTCGACCGAGGCCAGGCGCGCGTGGAAGTATTCGCCGGTTCGGTAGATGTGGCAACCTCCGCAAAGACGGTCAAGCTTGGCAAAGACAGAACTCTGCAATTCAGTCCTGACGATGCGAAGTTGGCGTTGAACCAGCAGCAAGGGATTGTGAAGGATTCCTGGGACAGTTGGACAGCCGCGCGCGACACGCAGGCGCAGCTTTCGCTCGCCGATTCTGCCGTGGCTTCGCCCGGAACGGTCTATGGCTGGAGCGATCTGAATACCTATGGCGAGTGGGGATTCTTCCCCGGTTTCGGCTATGGCTGGTCGCCGTTTGCAGCGGCGGGCTGGGCGCCGTTCACCATGGGCATGTGGAGCTGGTACCCGGGCATGGGTTACACGTGGATTGGCGGGGAGCCGTGGGGCTGGCTGCCCTACCATTATGGCGCATGGCAATACTCCCCCGATTTTGGCTGGTTCTGGATTCCCGGCAGCTTCACAAATTTTTCTCCCGCACTGGTCAATTGGTATTCTGGGCCGGGCTGGATTGGCTGGGCGCCACTCGGTGTGACCGGCGCAGGTCATCGCCCAATCGTTACGACGGTTCCGGGCGGAGAGGTGCAGAGCGGGATGATGATTACTCCCCAGGTGGCAACGCAGGTTCCTCTTTCTTCGGCAACGCGGATCAAAGACCTGCCTTTTGAGCCGGGCGCGGGCGCCATGCTTCCCGGCGCGAGACTTTCTGCGGCGGAATTGAATTCCTCCAATGCCACGGGCGCGGCTACACGCGCGATGGCCCCATCTTCCGTGCTGATGGGTGGTGATGGCTCGCGTGAGCAGTCACTGCAAGGCTCGACGCATCAACCCTTGCGTGTGCGCGCCGGCGCGACCTTGGGGGGGCATTTCGCCGTTTTAGGCGCGCAAGGCGAATTTCGAGGCAGTGGTGAGGACGAGGCGGTGGCCGGAGGAGCGCCCAAGGGGCTCACCGACCCGAGCGGCGATAGCCCCGTGCTTTTACCTCACGGACAACGACTCTCCCTTGCTAATCCGCCCGGCGACCGGGGCGGAATGGGGCCGAACGGGCCACTGAATCCGGGAATCGCCGGCAGCACGGGAGCAAATTCCCTCGGGCCCGCCACGCCGGGCGCACGGACCGCCGATGCTGCCGGTCCGCACCACTGATCTGCAAGGGCTTTGCACGCGTATGGGGGCGCTTTGATCCATCGCTCGTGCCGGATTTCGCGATGGCCGCCGGCGCTTGGCGCCGCCACCAAGAAACCTGTCCTGAACAATCCCACCACCCTGCAACTATTGCCGACGTCAAATCGTCTTAAGAGACAGCGATGGGTGAAACATCCCGTCGCGGGAGGCCGGCCGTGAGATACGATCGAATACGACGTGTACTCGTGGTTGTGGTCGCAGGGCTGCTATTCCTTCCCACAGCTCTCTTTTGCGGACAAAATCCCCAGCCAGCGCGGTCGGTGCGGGTCACCTATATCACCGGCAAAGTGACTGTGAAAAGCCCCGGGGCATCGGCGCCTGTTGCGGCGACGGAAAACATGCCCATCGAGGCCGGGGCGGAACTCAATTCAGGCAGCGGCGGCTACGCGGCGGTGGCGTTTGAAAACGGGTCCACGGTGCAATTGAACGGGCTGACCAATGCCGAATTCTCCCGGCTCGACGCCGACGGCGAGGGCCATCGCATCAGTCTGGTCACCCTGGAAAAGGGATACATGGACTTTCATCTGCTATCCGGATCCCAGGATGCCTACCAGGTCAAGGTTGCCGACGCGACGATGACCTGCAACGGCAAGTCGGAGTTTCAGCTGGGTTTCAAGTCCGGCAAGGTTAGCCTGTTCGTGGTGACGGGCTCTGTGGGGGTTTCAGCGCACCTTCAATCCGTTTCAGTCGGCAAAGGGAAATCCCTGGAGTACATCCCCTCAACGGATTCGCAAGTCGCGAAGTCGCATGTGCGGGTGGTGCGGCTGAGCTACCTTAGCGGCACGGTCATGATCAAGCGCCCCGGAACGGACCAGCCGGAAAAAGCGGTGGTCAATACGCCCATTCAGGAAGGGTTTGAGCTTTCCAGCGGCGAGGGAAGTTATGCTGAGGTGGAATTTGAGAATGGATCCACGGCGCGCCTGGGCGAGCTTTCCAGGCTGCTCTTCAATCAACTGGCCCTCGATGCGGATGGCAACAAACTGAACGGCATGACGTTTGAGCAGGGTTATGCCACGTTCCACCTTATCCCGGAGCACAACTCTGGAGGGCCCTCCAAGCATGAGGAAAACGGTACCATCTTCTTCCAGCCGAACTCTGAGGATGCCTACCACGTTGCCGTAGCCGATTCCACGGTAACGGCCCGCAACAAGTGCGAATTCCGCACCGATATGGACGCCGCCCACTTCCGCGTGGAAGTTTTCAACGGGTCGGTGGAGATTGCCAACGCCTCGCAATCCGCCCAGCTGAATGCGGGGAAGGTGATGGAACATACGATTGGCACCGCAGAGCTGGCGCAAGATACTTCGAAGACCCTGAACAAGGACGCTTGGGATCAGTGGACGGAAGCGCGGGACAGGCAGGCGCTGCTGGCCAGTCAGGACTCGCCGATGCAACCGTACGGCTCAAGCGCCGGCTGGGGTGATTTGAACACCTACGGTGAATGGATGCAATTTCCCGGCGGTCGAATTGGCTGGTCACCCTATGTGGGCGCCGGTTGGGCTCCGTTCACGTTAGGCCAGTGGGGATGGTACCCGGGCGTCGGTTACACCTGGTTATCTGGCGAGCCGTGGGGCTGGGTGCCTTACCATTGCGGGCTCTGGGATTTTGACGACACGATGGGCTGGTACTGGTTGCCGCCCATGGGCGCCTGCGGATTCTGGCAACCCGCACTGGTCAATTTCTACGCGGGGCCGGGATGGATTGGCTGGTCGCCCAGGGGAATGCCAGTCAGTTGGCCTAAGACGAGGCCCACTCGTCCCGGGCCCGGTCCGGGTCACCCTTCCAAGGGATTGGTGACGGTTCCCACCGAAGTGATGCAGCGTGGAGATGCGATTACACCACATTTGGTCAACCAGATTACGCCCACGGGCGGAGCCTCCATTCAGAAGCCGCCATTTGAGCCAAGTCCGCGCTCGGGAACAGAAGCGCCGGGCAGTGGGATTGAGATGAAGGGCGGCACATCGGCCGCCGGGGGAATGCCTGCGGCCTCCGCGCCGGGCGGAGGTGGTGCCGGATTTGGCCCGCACCATGGTTCCGCGCCCTCTGCCATTCTGATGGGAGGCGATCCGGCCAAAGAGGGAACGCTGCTTGCGCACCCTGGCCATTCGCCTTTGCGCGTCGCAGACGGCCTGACGCTGGGTGGGCGATACGCCGTGCACGGCTCGGCGGGTGAATTTCGCAGCAGCGGCGGCCTTGGCGGCTCCAAAGGTGGAAGCAGAGAAGAACCCATGGGCGGCGGCCCCGTTCTGCCGTCTTCGCTAGGGCGCTCAGGCCCCGTCTTTGCCTCGCATGGATCGTCAGGCGGAGGCGGCTTCGCGGGCGGCGCAGGACGCTCCGGCGGGGGAGGCTTCTCCGGAGGGGGTC
>JASIKV010000527.1 GCA_030049455.1 Terriglobia bacterium | reverse complement strand
CTCGATGGAAACGGGAATGCCGGAGTGCAGGAATTGCGTTTCCCCCAATTCCTCCAGCCGGGTTGTTTGCGTCATGTCCATGGCGCGCGGCTAAACCGCTTCAATCAGCCTTCGATACGGGCCGTCCACTTGAATCATCTCTTCGTGCGTGCCGCGCTGCACCACTTCGCCCCTTTCGAGCACGATGATTTCGTCCGCGTCGCGGATGGTGCTGAGGCGATGCGCCACGATCAGGCAGGTGATGCCGCGCCGGCGCAGGCAATCGTCAACGTGCTTTTCGCTGTAGGCGTCCAGCGAGCTGGTGGCCTCGTCGAGAATGAGAATGCGCGGGTTGTTGACGAGGGCGCGGGTAATCTCCAGGCGCTGCCTCTGGCCGCCGCTCAAGTTCCTTCCGCCCTCTTCCACCCGAAACTCGAATCCGTTGGGCAGGCTGGTGATTTCGTCGTAGACGCCGGCATCCTGCGCAGCCCGGTTCAGGGCTGATTGCTCTGCGGTGGAATCCCACATCGTCAGGTTTTCCCTCAGCGTTCCGTCGAAAAGGAAAATTTCCTGATCTACCAGGGCGACCGAGTTTTTCAGGATGCTCCGGGGAATTTCGTTGCGCGGGCGCCCATCGAAGATCACTTCGCCGGACCAGGGTTGATAGAGTCCGGAGACGAGCCGCGAAACCGTGGATTTGCCGCTGCCCGAGGCGCCCACCAGCGCCACTCGCTGCCCGGGCTTCAGCGTCAGGTTGAAGTTGGAAATGAGCGGCGCTTCCAGGCGGCTGTAGCCGAACGTCACATCGACCAGTTGCAGGTGCCCGGCCAGGCGTTCGTGTTCGGAATGGCTTGGGGCGCGCAAAGTGCTCCCGGCGACTTGCGGGTCCGCGCGGTAGCGAAGCGTGTCGTCCAGGCGGGCGAGGTCGCCCTCAATCACCTGCATCTTGTTGCCCAGGTCAACCAGCTTGTTGACCGGATCGATGAAGCTGGCCATCAGGCTCTGGAAGGCGATGAGCATTCCCATGGTCAGGAAGCCGTTCATCACCCGCAGCCCGCCCAGGCCGAGGATCGCCGCCGTATTGAGCCCGGTAAGAAACGTGGGGATGGCGGAGAGGAAGACGGAGGAATATCCAAAGCGTTGCCCGGCGTTGACCACCTTGGCTTGATAGCCGCTCCATCGCGCGAAGAAATCGGACTCCGAAGCGGAGGATTTGAGCGTCTCGATGGTTTGCAAGCCGCTTACCGAGACCCCGTACAGGTAGCCTTGTTCCTGCAGCAGGTGCCGGTTCTGGTCAACGCGTTTTCGCTGCACGATGCGGAGGGCGGCGATGTTGATCGCCGCCATCAGGATTCCGATAAGGGTCAGCAGCGGGTCGTACTGAACCAGCAGCGCCGCATAGATTCCGATCAGCAGGATGTTGACCAGGTTCGTCGCGACGTCGCCGGAAAGCAGCGTAGCCACCTGGTCATTAAGCTGCAAACGCGAGGCAACTTCACCGGCGTAGCGCTGGGCAAAGAATTCCGTGGGCAGGCGCAGCACGTGCCAGAAAAACTTTGCCGAAGACGTGAGCGCGAGCTTCAGCTCTACGTGCATCAGGGAGTCCTGCTGCAGGAGGGTGAGGAACGCCTTCACGATGGCCGTGGCGGTCATGGCCAGCAGCAAAGGCGCCAGCCAACTGGCCAGTCCGCTGACCAGCAGGTTATCGACGTAGATTTTGAAAAAGACCGGGATGATGAGGTTGGGAAGCGCCAGGCCCAGCGTGGCCAGCATGAGATAGAGCAGCGCCAGGCGGCTTCCCGGCAGGCGGCTGGCCAGCATCTGAATGACCCCCGGCTTTTTTCCGCCTTCTTCAAACTCATCTTCCTTTTCGAACGTCAGGACGACGCCGGTAAAGGACTCGTCAAACTCGCTGTCCTCCACCCAGCGCGGTCCCTCGGCGGGATCGTTGAGGTAAACGCCCTTTCTCCCGAAACCTTCCACCACCAGAAAGTGGTTGAAGTTCCAGAAAACGATCATGGGGAGGGGAAGCTCTCGAAGCTGTGCGGGCTCCTTCTTGAAGCCGCGGGCCCGCAGTCCATAGGTGCGCGCGGCCTTCAGAAGGCTGCTGGCTTTGCTGCCGTCGCGCGAAACGCCGCAGGCCACGCGCAGTTCCTCAAGCGGAACAATGCGCCCGTGGTAACCAAGAATGATGGCAAGCGACGCCGCGCCACATTCCGTCGCCTCCATTTGCAGCACCGTGGGGGTGCGGACGCGCTTGCGGCGCAGCAGTTTCCCAAGGAAACCCGGCGCTGCGGCTTCTTCGGTGTCGATGGTGGTTGTGGGCATGACCCTGTTGGAAAACTAACTTAAACCCAGCTTCCCCTTCACAAACGGGAACAGCAAACTCACCGGAGGTTGCCGGCGAGTGATGACCTCAACCGTGCAAAGCGTCCCGCTGGTAATGGCGACGTCCGGGCCGCGCGACGATGACCACAGGTAGCCGCTTGCGCTCCCCGGGTCGCGCTGCATGCTGACTCGCAATTCCGTTACCGGGCCCGCCGCCATGATGGAGCGCACCAGCGTCTCGTTCTGAAAATTCCGCATCAGGGCGTCGAAGGTGGCGGGGAATTCGCCGGCGTAGACCACTTTTCCGCGAATAAATCCAAACTCCTCGCGCTTCACCGTGGAGGGAGAGATTTCCGCCGCCATCCCTGCCTGCACCGACTTGGCTTGCAGGGAGGGCAGGTAAACGAGCACCTCCAGGTTGTTTCCTTCGGGTTGAATGCTCAGAATGGGGCTGCCCGCGGAAACCAGGCTGCCCGGCACCGCCTTCATTTCGATCACCTGGCCGTCGTAAGGGCTCTCGACGACCGATTGAATCGCCATTTGATTTTCGAGTCCCGCGAGATTGCGCTCCAGTTCGGCGATGCGTGACTGCATCTCCTCATCGAGTTGCTGGGGATTGGTCTTTGCCGTGTATTGATCGGCTTCAATCTGCTTGATCTTCGCGCGCAGGGATTCGATCTGCCCGTTGATCTCCACAAGTTTCTGCTGGTCCTGAAGGGTCTGCTGGCGGGTGATCAAGCCTTTACTCAGAAGCTGATTATCCACGCTGATTTGTTCGGATGCGATCTTGGCCTGCTCGCCCAATTCCTGAATCTGCCGCTGGGCATTGGACTCATCGCGCGTGAGGGCGTCCATCTGAAGTTGCGCGCCTTGCTGGCGGAGCAGGAGGTTTCGCTCCCTCTCGCTTTTTGCCTCATTCAGGGCATCCTGCGCCAGGCGGATTTTCTCCGTCATTTCAGGGTCGGATACCTTGGCGACCACCTGGTCCGCCTTCACACGGTCCCCCAGATTCACGCTGATGCTGGAGACCTGCCCGGAGCCCGAGGCGACCACATTCAGCACCGTTCCGGCGCGCACGATCACACCCGATCCGCTCACCTTCGTGTCAATCGTTCCTTCATAGCCCCAGATGATCGCGACGCCCAGAATAAGAAAGACTCCCGTGAGCGCCAGCCATCGTTTGGCGTCGGTGATGCGCATGATGATGTCAAGCTGCTCGGGGGAAGACAGGCGCTCAAGGGAGGTTTTCCGGAAAATGTTGGTGTCCATCGTTGCCTCGATCTCTTGTCGTGGCACGGCCATCCGGGCCGTGACTGTTTCATGCGCGGAATGGCGTAAACGCCGGGGCCACCCTTGCCGTTGTCCCGCCCAGGCGGGAGCGGCCACCAGGGCCGCCCCTACGGCTTCTTTGCGGCCGCGGCGGGCGCCGGCACAGTAAAGAAAACGTCGCGATCCACGGACTGCACGGTCTGGTCCGGCGCGATGATGGAACCGGTGGCGAAACGCAACTGCGCGAGCGCCAGGGCGTAGCCGATTTGCGCGTTGACGTAGGTCTGCTGGGCCACGGTGAGCCGGTCTTCAATGGTCAGCACATCCACAAGCTGGCCCACTCCCAGCCGGTACTTCTCACGTTCGCCGTCCAGCGCGGCTTGCGAGGCGGTCACGGCGTCGCGCGTTCTTTGCAGTTGCAGCGCCGCGTTGCGCACGCCCCCCACCGCCGTCACAACAGCGGCCATGATCGATTCGGAAGTCTGAAGTGTGTGCAGTTCCGCCTGGCGAACATTCGATTGCGCCAGCATCAGCGCTCCGTAAGCGGCATTATTGCTGGGAGGGAACTGGTAGGTGACGCCTACGCCCAAGTCCGGCCCGCGTGGCGCGCGGCCGGGAGCGCTGAAAAAATTTCCGACGCCGGTCCCCTCATCCAGGCTGGAGTATCCCGTGCTGAGGTTGAGGCTCAGCTGGGGCAGCAGGCCGTTGCGCGCGGGCACGACCAGGGTTTTCTCTTCGGCTTCGCGTTTTTTCGACGCCAGGTAATCGGCGCGATTTTCGAGCGCGGAGTTATAGAAATCATCAATGGAACGCGAGTTCAGCGCGGCCAGCACCTGGGCATCATCCCTGGGAAAATCCTCGCTGGGAATGCCTACGCCGGCCATCTGGTCCGTGCTGATTCCCATGGCCAGGGCCAGTTGCTGGCGGGCGGCGAGAAGGTTCTGCTCGGCGGCGATGCGCGCAGCCGAGCGTGTGGCCAGGTTGGCGTTGACCTGGTGGATTTCCGCTTCCGGAACGCGCCCTGCGTTGATGAGCGTCTGAACGTTGTCCACATAAACCTTGCCGCGATTTTCCGAATCCTGCGCAACTTTCAGATTCTGCGCGGCGCCCACGGCATTCCAGTAGCTGGAAGCAGTGTTGGTGAGCAGCGCGCTGATGGTTTGGTTCAGGTCGAGCAGGGTGGCGTCCACTTCAATGCCCGCTGCGGCTTCCTGCGCCGCCACCACGCTCCGGCCGCGCCCACGAAGAAGCGGAATGTTGACCTCGATGGCCAGCGTGGTCAGGTTCACTCCGCCAAGGTCGTAGATATTGTCCGTGGTTCGGGTGTTGTACAGGTTGGGGCTGACGGTTATTCCGTCGCGGTACTCCTTGGAGGCGCCCACATCCAGCGTGGTGAGGTTGACGGCCTGATTGTTGGTGACGATTCCCAGTAGGGCCGCCTGCTCCTGGTCGAAAACTGTCAAAGGGTTGTTGGTCCGCGTCTGAGAGAGCGTGGAGGTGATCACGGTGTCAAACGGGCCGCTGGCCTGGCGGTGAAGCGCTTTGCTGGAAACCACCTGCTGTTGTTGGATGCGCAGGGCGGGCTGATTGGCCAGGGTGGATTGCAAGGCTTCAATCAAACCGAGGGGCGGGGGAGTGGACGCCGCAGACTGGCCGAAAGCGGGCCCACAGCAGAACAGCAGAGCGGCTCCGAGAGCGAACGGCCGCGGCAGGCATTCCAGGATTCTCATGGAATGATTTTCACCTTCCGATCTCAGGGTTTCCTGCCGGCCGCCGGCCCGCTGGGAACGGCCAAGGCATTTCTTGATAACCGTGCTAACGCTGCGGAAGTTGAGGGGCACGAAGAACCTGAGCGCCAATGAATCCAAAGCCCATTGTGCTGAGAGAGACGAACTGCTCCCTTTTTATTAATTAAATGCGGGCCATTTTAGCATGTGGACTCGCGTAGTCAAGAATTAGTGGCAGCTCGTGGTGATAAGGAAAGGCGCAGCCGATGGCCCGGCTGCGCCTGAATGGAAAGGAGATTCAATGGGATTAGAACTCGATCTTACTGGTGTTTCCCCCGCCGCCCGAAGCCTTTTCAAGATCCTTATCGGACAGTTCGTCCTTCTTGACCTTGATGGGTTTGGCGGCCGGGTGCTTGCCTTTCTTTTTGTCAGTCATCGGAACTACCTCCTGGTGGAATTTACCTGCTGAAAAGATAAAGACGTATCTCTGAGGTATGCCAAGAGCTGACCTTTTTTCAGAGACTTGGGGAGCCTTTTAAAACTCAATCTTGAAGAGGCCACCGGAGGCCTTCTCCAGGTCCTTATCGGAGAGTTCGTCTTTCTTCCCTTTCACGGGCTTGACGGTTTCCTTCTCGCGCTTACCTTTCTTTTCTGCGGTCATGGGTTTCATCTCCCTGGTTAAGTTTGCTGAAGCTAATCAAATCTGATTTCAATCCGCCGCTCATAATGGGGTGCGTTTCGGTTGTCGGGGCGATGAAGTATCCGAGCATTTACCTTAATCCCCCTGCACCCCAGCAGGCTCCCTTGCTGATGAATTGGTTCTTGCTCCCTGAGCGCTATAATCGTTTGCCGGTCCAGAAGTTTTTAAGCAACCCGATCAATGGGCTGGATTGTAGCACTGGTCGACGCGGAGTCAAGAGGGACAGGCCTTCTGACGCATAGTACTAAAATAATGGTACTTGACAGGTGCGAAATTAGTACCTTGGGAGGGGCGCAAGGATGCGGGCTTGCTTGTGCGGTACCGGGCTGCGGCTGGATCGAGCAAATTTCGCGCCCTCCCGTGCGGTTCAGTACGCCAAAGCGACAGCGTCGGCGCGCACCTCGCTGCCCGCGGCGTAGACGCGGTCGCCGCCCTGCATGCGGTGCTCGACGCACTCGTAGCGCCCATAGCCGCCGGTCGCGCCTTTGCCCAGGTTCCAGCCCAGGTCTCCCAGAGCCCTGCGTGTTTCGGCCGGAACGCCGGTTTCAAGCCAGAGGACGCCGAGCGGGCCGAGATTCGGCGGGTCCTCACCCATGGATTGCGACGAACCTTCGTGATACCAGCGCGGGCTGTCGGCCGCGGCCTGCACGTCCAGGCCATAATCCACGCGATTCACGATGATTTGTGACTGGCCCTGCGGCTGCATGTCGCCGCCCATCAC
>JASIKV010000526.1 GCA_030049455.1 Terriglobia bacterium | reverse complement strand
TCAACGGGCTTGTGAAAATGCTGCACTGCTCGCTTTTCAAGGCCCGCTTCTTTCTCCAGGCGCTGTCTTTCATCTTCCAGCCTCTGCTGGATCAGATCCTCCTTCGACATGATCTGAACCAATCCCCCGTTGCCGGGATGCATTGCAGGAGAAGAACTCATGCGTCACCTCGTCTGATTAATGTGGGACCGAACGGTCTCCGGCCCCCAAACAGCCAGCACGTAATTCAGTAATTTTGTCGCCTGAAAACACCACGCCGTGCTTTACAGCGGAAATGAATACTCCTCCGCGTAAACCAAAGTACTGATTTCCCGGCTTTTGTTTATTTTCAGGACTGCCCCACGCTAGTTTTCACCCTCAACATTCTGGGTGTGGATGCCTTCGCCTAACGGGCCACTATAATGTAGTTGGGAGGGGGTGAATGTAAATTTCATTACAGTGAACGGGGATTTTCACCAGTTCAACTGGTTGGAAGGTGAGTCGAAGGGTAACTTCTGATAATTCAAATTGTTAGGGGAATTTCGCGGACGCGATTGGGAAATCGATGAGGAGCATCTAAATCCTGCACGCCTGCCAAGGGCAGAATTCCGGCCCCAACACGAACCTCGCTTCGCTGAACTAGGAAACTGCTCCTCAGGCCCTTTGCTGCTCGAAGCCCTTGCGTACCATCGAACCCCACCCGCGCTCGCCGAGGAGCAATTTCACCAGTCCCCTCAGCCGCCAGAAGACCGTCATCTGCCGGTAGCCGAGGTTTTCAAGCAAGGCCCAGAGCAACAACCAGCAGCGGTCCGCCATCCCTTCGTAACGCCGGTAGCAGAGCTCCTCAAACAGCAGCGTGGCAGCACTCAAAATCGCACCGTAGCCATAGGCCGCCAGAAAAAATAGTAAGGCAAATTGCCAATCCACGGCCTGAGCTGCCAGGCTGATCATCAGGATCATCAGGCCCAGGGCTTCCACGATTGGGGCGAGCAATTCGACTCCCAGGAAGTAAGGATATACGATCATCCCCAGGGCGCCGTACCGGGGATTGAACAACATACGCCGATGCCGCCAAAGCACCTCGGAAAGTCCACGGTACCAGCGGTCGCGCTGCGCCGCGAGAATCTTCAGGGTTTCCGGCGCCTCCGTCCACGCCACCGGATCAGGAAGGAAGGCGACGCGCCGCGGCATCTTGTTCTCATAACCGTGCCGCCGCAGGCGGGCCACGATTTCCATATCTTCGCCTACGGTTTCCTTTTCATAACCCCCGATGGCGATCATGGCGGACCGCTGGAATAGCCCGAAGGCCCCTGAGATGACCAGGTTGTCTCCAAAGCGGGTCAGCCCCAGCCGCCCCACGAAAAACGCGCGCAGGTATTCAATGACCTGAATGCCCGCCAAGGGAGTCCGGGGTACGCGCGGCGCAACGACCCGGCCGCCTTCGATTTTTGAACCATTGGCAATGCGAATTGTTCCGCCTGTGGCGACGACGTTATCACTCATCAGGAAGGGACGGACCATGCGTTGGAGAGCGTCGGGCTCGACCAACGTATCCGCGTCGATCGCGCAGACCAACTTGGCGGTAGAGAAGTTCAGCGCCGCGTTGAGGGCATCGGCTTTTCCTCCATTTTCCTTGTTGATGACCAGCAAGTTCGGAAAAGACCGCGATATAAACAGCCCGCGAACAGGCTTGGTGCGAACCTGTTGCCTGTAAATGGGATGAATGGCCACAAGCTCAAATTCCCTGGTCAGAACAGCCATGGTTTCGTCCGTCGACCCGTCATTGACCAGGATAATTTCCAGATTGGGATAATAAAGTGTCAGCAGGCTGCGAACGCTGTCGCGAACCGTTGCCGCTTCATTGTGCGCGGGAGCCAAAATGCTGATCCGGGGCGCAAACCTTGACCCGAGGATTCGCCAGCGCAACTCGTCGCGAACGGTATGGAAATGCGTTCGCATTTCCAAACAGGCGGCAAGCAGGAGAAGAAGGTAGAAGGTATTTACAACTACAAAGTAAGCGAGCACCACCCAGTCAGAAACCAGCAGGAAATCCAGAATCCTTCTCGCCAAATCGTTCATGACATATCTCGCACGACGGCTGAGGCGGGGATTTCCAAAATCTGCCGGGCCATATCGCAGGCAAATTTGTCATCATTGTTCAGGGACTGCCGCAAGAGTAGAATGCCCGGGCTGCCCAGGCTCCGCAGGGCCAGACCCGCGGCGCGGCGAACGTCCCAGGCCGGATCGCAGAGTGCTTGTGCGAGAGCGGGTGCGGAAGGCCATTCACCCAGTTTTCCCAGGCTGCGCGCGGCTTCGGCGCGGACCTCTGTCTCCGCATCGCGCAGCGACCCTGCCAGCGCCGCCCCTCCCTCCTTTCCTCCGATCTGGCCGATCAGCCGTGCCGCCATCGCCCGGACTGGAGCGGATTTGTCGCCGCACAAGCGCAAGGCGGCGGGCAGAAACCTTGGTTCCGCCAGCCCCAAGGCGACCTCCAGGGCGTTCGTGAATGCCGGGTTCGGATTTTGAAGCAAGTACTGGCAAAGGTACGGCACCGCGAAGTGGCCCATTTTCAAAAGTGAATTTTGAGCCGTAAAGCGGCAAATCTTCGCCCGGTCGCTCAAAAGACTCAAGATGGTGCGAACGAATTCAGGTTTGGGATGCCCTCCTGCCCACTCTACAGCCTGGGCGCGAACATGGGGGTTCGGGTCCTTCATCAACCGCGGGAGGGACGCGGCGCCAACATCCAAGACAGTCAGCAGGCGCGCGGCGTGAAGCCTTTTCCACCATTTCCGGCTTTGAAGACCACGATCTGCGACGGCCAATAAGCCTGTGCGCACGGCCAGGTCACTGACCTTCTTCTTCTGTTGGCCGCTTAGATTTCTGGCCAGTGATTTAAAGATGCTGATCTGCAGAGGCACCGGGAGTTTTTCCAAAGCGCTCACCGCTTGCCGCGTCCTGCGCCCCTCTTCCTCCGTGCTTACTTCGCTCGTGTCCAATACGAATGTAATTGATTCTCGCGCCGCAGCCAGGCGAACACGGAAGTGGGCCTTGAACCAGACCAGCCAAAGGGCATGACCAAAGATCAGGGCGAGAAGGATCGCGGCGACCAGCGCTTCCGCGAGGATCGCCTGCCTGACAATGTCGGTGGCGGCGAGCGTATCAAACCTCCATGGCCCGGCGGATGCGTTGGATGAGGACGCGCAAGCTAAACGGCTTGGCAATGTAATCAAACGCGCCCCATTCCAGCGCGTTGACCACTTCCGCCTCATTGGAGTGCGCGGTCAGCATGATGATGCGCGTCCGCTTCACGACACCTTCCTCCGACAATCGGCGCAGCACTGACAATCCATCCATGTTGGGAAGGTCGACGTCGAGCAGCAACACCTGAGGGCGCATCGCCGGCGACGGACCGCCGAGGCTTTCAAGCGCCGCCCGCCCGTCATGAAAACACTCGGG
>JASIKV010000525.1 GCA_030049455.1 Terriglobia bacterium | reverse complement strand
AGCACATGGAACAGGAAGAGCGCCAGCGCGAAAAGCAAAAGGCGAAGCAGAGGAAAGAGGAGGACGAGGATGAAGATCGACAGTGACGCTTCCAGATTCGAGTTTCGCTCTTTCCTGATGCTGACGCTTTTCCTGGGCGCGATTCTCCCCGCCCACGCGGCCGAACGGGTCTGGGAAAAGCGCTTTGCGCTTCCGCCCGGGGGCTATGTTTCGGTCGTGAATATGCAGGGCAGCGTTCTGGTGGAGGGCTGGGACCGCTCGGAAGTGGAAGCCTCCGTCGCCATGCACAGCGCGACGCCCACCGACCAGATTGACGATGTGCAGGTGGCCGTGCAAGCCCGCGAGGACGGCGTGGTGTTCCACACGCTCTACCCTTCCGGGCTCGACAATCCCATTCGCGTGGATTACCGCCTGCGCGTACCGCGCCAGGTGCGGCTGGAGGAGCTCAGCACGCTGGACGGCGACATCATTGTGCACAATGTCGAGGGGTCCATGAAAGCGCGCAGCCTGCACGGCGATATCGAGGCCATTGACGTGGCGGGCTCCGTGACGGCGAACGCTTTGACCGGGAACATTCTGCTTTCGCTGCGGGCGATTTCAAACCGCCCCGCGCCGATTCAGCTCGCCACCATCAATGGCAATGTTGACCTGATTCTTCCCACGCACGCCAACGCCAATCTGGAGCTTTCCACCGTGGCGGGAAATATTCTGGGTGATTACGCTTTCCAGGTAAGCGATACGCCCGGTGACTCCATCCACCGCGCGCAAGTGGGAGCAGGTGGGCCCCGCGTGGTGCTGCACACCGTGCGCGGAAACATCAGCGTGGGCGAGCGCGAAGAGGATTTATAAATGGGCGATTGGACGATGACGAATTTCCGCGGGCCGCGTCTTAACCCTGTGTAATCCGAAAAGGCCGCCGGGAAGGAATTTTAAATGAGCATTCCAGCAAAGGGACAAATTGCACGTGGAGGCAAGCTTATGAACCGCAAAGTTTATTGGGGATGGGCCTTGGCGCTGGGATTGATGGTGGCCGGCGCCGGCGTTCTGCGCGCGCAGGAAGCGCCGGCCCCACCCGTTCCGCCTGAGCCGCCCATTGCCCCGGTTGCGCCCGTTGCACCCGTTTCGCCTGAGCCGACCATTGCGCCTGACCCGCCCGAGGACGAACAGATTTTTGTGATGAACGACGGCACGACGCACCTGGGAGTGAACCTGAGCGACGTGACCACGGAAAAGGCGCAGGAGTTGAAGCTCCCCGCCGTTGCCGGCGCCATCGTCACTCACGTGCAGGAGAACAGCCCCGCTTCCAAAGCGGGTCTCCAGAAAGGCGATGCGATTATGGAGTTCGACGGCGTGCGCGTGCGCAGCAGCGCGGAACTGCGCCGCCTGATTCGTGAGACTCCCGCCGGCCGCACCGTGGAAATGAAAATCGTCCGCGACGGCAAGACACAGGTGCTGAGCGCGAAGCTGCAGGGTGAAAGCGAATCTTTCTTCAGCAAGGGCCTTACCATCGCCCCGCCCGCCGTCACGATTCCGGATATTCACATCCCGCCGCAGGCCTTTTCTCTCTATGGGTTCAATCGCGCCACGCTGGGGATCTCCGGCGATGACCTTACCTCACAGCTTGCGGAATATTTCGGCGTGAAGCAGGGCAAGGGCGTGCTGATCTCCGAAGTCACCAAGGGCGGCGCGGCCGATAAAGCCGGGCTGAAGGCGGGTGACGTGATTGTGCAGGTAGACGGTAAGCCCATCGACGGCGTGGACGATCTGCGCTCCGCTTTGAACGATAATTTCACAGATGACACGCGCAAAGTCAGCCTGACCATCGTTCGCAATCGGCAGGAACAAACCATCACGGCGGAGTTAACCCGCACTTCACATTATCATCAGGAGCAATCGTCAAGCGTGATGGAACAGAATTTGGCAGCGGCCCAGGCGCGATTGCAGATGGCCCAGGAAAAGGCCGCGCAAGCGCAGGAGCTGCTGAGCGCGCGAGCCGCCCTGCAAGCCGAGCTGGAAAAGCAGCGCGCGCAAATGAAAGCCGAGTGGCAGCAGCAATTGAGGCAGCAAATGCTTTCGCTCCGGGATCAGCTGAAGGAAATGCAGCACCAGCGCGTGGCGCTGCGGCAAAACGAGTTGATTTAACGCGGGTCTGCGCCCGGCCTCTTGCGCGTGTGATTTCATCCTGCTTACTACCCTGGGCGGCGGTCCGGCAAGCCGGATTTGCCGCCCGTTTTCATTTCGCTTCCGCATGGTCCGCCTTGACCGTCGCAGCTTCCTCTGCTACAAATGACACTCCACCGCAGGAGGCAAATCAAACTTTAAAGGGGGCAATATGGCAACAAACCGCGGAGTTGCTTACATGGGGACGGGAAAAGTCGAAGTTCAGTCCATCGACTTTCCCAAACTGGAACTCGGTGCGCGCAAGTGCCAGCACGGCGTCATTCTGAAAGTTGTTACGACCAATATTTGCGGGAGCGATCAGCACATGGTGCGCGGACGCACGACTGCTCCCCTGGGATTAATTCTGGGGCACGAAATTACCGGCGAGGTCATTGAAGCGGGGCGCGACGTGGAGTTCATCAAGGCCGGCGACCTGGTGTCCGTTCCTTTCAACATTGCGTGCGGGCGCTGTCGAAACTGCAAAGAAGGCAAAACCGGAATCTGCCTGAACGTGAATCCGGCGAGGCCGGGCGCGGCCTACGGTTATGTGGATATGGGCGGCTGGATCGGCGGCCAGGCCGAGTACGTCATGGTACCCTACGCGGATTTCAATCTGCTCAAGCTGCCGAAAGACCGCGCCATGGCGAAAATCAAGGACCTCACTCTGCTCTCCGACATCTTCCCCACCGGTTATCACGGCGCTGTAACCGCGGGCGTTGGCCCGGGCACGATCGTCTACGTTGCAGGCGGCGGTCCGGTGGGTTTGGCCTGCGCTGCTTCCTGTCAACTGCTGGGCGCCGCGTGCGTTATCGTGGGAGACATGATTCCCGAACGCCTGGCGCAGGCACGCAGCTTCGGCTGCGAAACGGTCGACCTGCGGCAGGACGCCTCACTCGGCGACCAAATTGACAAACTCCTGGGCGAGCCGCTGGTGGATTGCGCGGTCGATTGCGTGGGCTTTGAAGCGCGCGGCCACGGCAAGGATGCCGTCGTGGAGCGTCCGGCGACCGTGCTCAATTCCCTCATGACCGTCGTGCGCGCGGGCGGCGGCATGGGCATTCCGGGACTGTATGTGACCGATGATCCCGGCGGCGTGGATGCCAGCGCCAAAACCGGCAACCTGAGCATTCGCATCGGCCTCGGCTGGGCCAAGTCACTGCACTTCATGACCGGCCAGTGCCCGGTGATGAAATACAACCGGCAACTGATGACGGCGATTCTCTACGACAAGATTCAGATTGCCAAGGCCGTGAACGCCACGGTGATTTCGCTCGATGATGCGCCGCAGGGCTACAAGGATTTCGACCGAGGCGCTGCCAAGAAGTTCATCCTCGATCCGCACCACATGGTTAAAGCTGCCTAGTAACGATTTGCGCTCCCCTTCCGGCCCCGCCGGCCGGGAGGGAAGCGAATGGCTTTCGCTCGTCCCTGCCTTAGTAACCGTTCCTAATCACACTGCAATGGGAGGGCGGGGCTGAAGCCTCGCCCTTCCCCCAGCCTGTAGATAGCGCTTGTTCGTGCAGGCAAGAGCGAGATTGCTGCGAAGTTTCGTTCAGCTCGTGAATCGGTCACTGCACGGGCGCGGAAGTTTCCGGCGGGGGCTCGGCGAGCGGCGTCGAGTGATGGTGTACCAGAAGCCAGCGG
>JASIKV010000524.1 GCA_030049455.1 Terriglobia bacterium | reverse complement strand
TCGACGCTGTGATCCTTTCGCGTTGCCATGAATAATTCCATGATAGCGATGCGCGGGCGGCTCCGCAACCCGTACTCTGTATCGAGCGGCGGCGCCGAAGCGCGGGTGGGGACACCCGCGCTACAACTGGCCCGCCAAGGCAACGATATCTTCAGTTGCCGGGGTGGAGCCGCATGATATTTGTAAGAACAGCGGTTCGGTTGGGGAGAATTCGAAAGTTTCATGCGAAAACTGCGCGTCAAATCGAGTTCAGGCGGCTACGACGTTTTGGTGGGACGCGGGGCGTGGCGCGCGTTGCGCCGGACGAAGGGGTACTCCTCCACGTTCGTCTTAACTGAGCCGGGACTTTGGAATCGTTGGGGTAAGAAGTTTTCCCGGGAGGCCGGCGTGCCCGGAATGAAGCCCCTTCTAGTCCCCGCGGGCGAGGCTTCCAAAAGCCTGATGTGGGCCGGAAAAATTGCGTCGCAGCTTCTCGATCGTGGCGCTGACCGGCGATCGTTGCTGATCGCATTCGGCGGCGGCGTGGTGGGGGATTTGGGAGGCTTTGTTGCTTCCACCTTCATGCGGGGGATTGATTATGTCCAGGCGCCGACCACAATTCTGGCGCAGGTTGACAGCTCGATGGGCGGAAAAACTGCCGTCAACATTCGCGCCATGAAGAATCTGGTGGGAACGATCTGCGCGCCGAAGCTGGTGGTTTCAGACCCTTGCGTTTTGGCCTCCATGACGCCGCGCGCCTTTCGCTCAGGCCTTTATGAGGTGGTGAAGCACGGAATCCTCTCCGGCCCGGGATTATTCAACTGGCTCGAGAGAATCGTGCCGGGGCTGCGAGCAAAGGACGCACCGCTGCTGGAAACCCTGGTGGTGCGCGCTGCGCAGGTGAAGGTGGATGTGGTGAGCCGCGACGAGCGCGAAGCAGAGCTGCGGCAGGTTTTGAACCTGGGGCACACCTTTGGCCACGCCATCGAGGAAGCAACGGGTTATCGCCGCTTCCTGCACGGTGAGGCCGTTGCCTGGGGATTGCTGATGGTTACCCGTCTGGCGGAACTTGCGGGTGTGCTCGAACTCGCTGCGGGCAAGCGCATCGCGCGGCTTGTGCGCGCCGTGGGGCCGCTTCCCGGAATCACCGGCGTGCGGGAGGAAAGAGTTTTGGGGCTCCTCACTCGCGACAAAAAAGCCGTCGGCGGCAAAGTTTTGTGGATTCTGCCCGAGCGCATCGGCAAGGTTCGCCTGACCTCGGACGTTTCGCGCGACGCGGTGGTGAGGGCGTTTCGCGAAGTGCAGCGCGGAGAGTGGAATGCTTAGCGGCGCGCGGGCGGACGGGCAGGCCGGCGGACAAGGCAGTCCGCTGGGGTTGCCCGGCGACGAAGGCTCGACGCGCACCGCCGTGCGGCAGATGTTCGCCACGGTCGCGCATCGCTACGATTTCCTGAATCATTTTCTTTCGCTTGGCCGCGATATCGCCTGGCGCCGGGCGGCAGCCCTGGCGCTTAAGGAAACCTTGGCGCGCCCCGGGTCCAGCGTCGCCGACGTATGCTGCGGAACGGGCGATTTGAGTTTCTGCCTGGGCCGCCACTCGCAGGGAGTTGTCCTGGGGGCGGACTTCTGCCACCCCATGCTGGCTATTGCTCGCAAGAAGGTTAATCTCACCTCGCGCCCTATCCTCTTTTTGGAAGCCGATGCGCTTCATCTGCCCTTCGCGGATGCCTCCCTTGACGCCGTGGCCTCTGCGTTTGGATTTCGCAACCTGGCGCATTACGGCCGGGGCATTGAAGAATTGCGGCGAGTGCTCAAAAGCGGCGGCCGCATCGCCATTCTGGAGTTTTCGCGAGTGCGCGGACGCCTACTTGGCCCGCTCTTCCGATTCTACTTTCACCACATCCTGCCGCGCCTGGGGAAATGGATCTCCGGAGTTGACGGCCCCTACCAGTATCTGCCCGAATCCGTTGCGAAATTTCCCGATCAGGAGGAGTTGGCGCAGAGGCTGCGCGAGGCAGGGTTTCAAAATGTAAGCTACTTGAATTTTACGGGAGGGGTTGCAGCCCTGCACCTGGGCGAGAAAAGCTGATAGTGCAGGGTGGCGCAGGCTGCGACAAGCGCGTCCTACTCGGTTACACTCCAATCATCCGGCGCGCCACTGTCTTTGAAATCCTTGGTCAGGTCATCCAGCGCCTTCTGCGCAGAATCGGTGGCGGCCTTGTTGGAGTCCACCTGGGATTGTTTCGCCTGCACTTTGGCTGTCAAGTCCGCTTTGAGAGTGGGGTCGAGCTCGCGAACTTGCTGGATCTGCAGCAGATTCAATTCATCTTCGGAAAGTTGCTGCTGTTCCTTGGCGTTTGCCAGGTCTGCCCGGGCCGACTTGAACTTATCCTGCCAATAATCCTTTGTGTGCATGTCGGGCTTGACGGGCGGGGCGGCCGCCTTGGTCGCGTCCGCACTGGCGGCGTCACCACTGGAGGAAGCCGCGGTACTTACGGCCTCGCCGGGCTTGGGTGCAGGTATATTGTCGTTGGTAAACACCTTGGCGGCCTTTTTGCCGTTTTTTTCCTGCTGCGCGCGAAGCTGTTTCGCCAAATCTCCCAGCGAAGGCGTGGGCGGCGGCGATTGCGTCTGCGATTGCGCCGATTGCGAAGATTGAGTCTGAGCGGCAAGCGGGAGCGCGGCGATCAGTCCGGCAATGGCAAGCAAAAAGATTTTGCGTGGCATGTCACCCTCCCTTAGCGCAGCCAGCCGGGGTCGCCGCCCTCGCGGCGAAGCTGGTCGCGCAGATCATCGATGGCCTGCTGGTCTTTTGCGATCTGATCTTTTTTGGCCGAAATGTCGTCGTTAAGCTTGTTGATGTCGCTGCGGGAATACTCCTGCATGAGCGCCGTCTGCGGGTTGGAGTAGTACTGCATGTTACCTTGCCCGAGTTTCTGCTGCATTACGTCAAGCTCGCGCTGGTCGGTATCGAGCTGGCCCTGGAGCTTGCTCATTTGCGC
>JASIKV010000523.1 GCA_030049455.1 Terriglobia bacterium | reverse complement strand
TCGATGTAATAGCCGAACACATTGTTAAACCGCACCTTGAGGGAAGCGATGCCGGTGCGCTCGCGCTCACGAACCTCAACCTGCGCAAGAAGGCGCTTGGAATTCTGGCCGAGGTCGCGAAGCTCGTCGAGCTCCGCGTGAAAGCCCGCGCGGATCAATCCGCCTTCATTCACGGTCACAGGCGGCTCAGGATGGATCGATTTTTCCAGCAGCTCGTGAATGTCGGCAAGCTCATCCAGCTGGGTGTGCAGGGCGGCGAGCCGCGGGGCCCGGAAGCGGCTGAGGTAGGTGCGAAGCAGGGGGAGCGGGCGCACGGATTGCTTCAGAGCCAGCAGTTCGCGGGCGTTTGCCGACTCCAGAGTCACCTTGCTCAGAAGGCGTTCGAGGTCCTGGATGGCGCCCAGCACGCGACGCAACTCCTCGCGGGCAATGGTGTTTTCCGCCAGCTCGCCGACGGCATCGAGCCGCGCATTCAGCTCATCGCGATCGAGTGAAGGCCGCAGCATCCAGGCCTTCAGTCTTCGCGCCCCGAGCGAGGTGCAGCACTCGTCGAGCGCGCCAAGCAGTGTGGCCGAGCGCGACTCTCCAAACGCCGGGTCGATCAATTCCAGGTTGCGCAGCGTGGCGGGATCAAGCAGAAGTGAGTCCTGCTGCTGATAAAACCGGATGCCGTCAAGGTGCGTCAGGGAGCCGCGCTGCGTCTCGCGCAAGTAATAAAGAATGGCCCCGGCCGCAGACACGGCCAAGGGGTGGCCCTCAAGCCCGTAACCCGCCAGCGTGGCCACGCGGAAGTGCTCGCGCAGCAGGCGTGCGCCGTACTCCTCGCTGAATACCCATTCATCCAGCGGCGTCTGAGTCATCAGCGCGCCGCTGCTCGTCCGGCTTTCGAATTCGCCAGGCGAACCCATCGGATGCAACATCTCGCTCGGCCCCATCCGGTCGAGTTCATCACGCAATCGTCCGGCGGCTCCCTCCCCGGAAAACTCCGTGGCCCGGAAGTCTCCGGTGGAGAGATCCACCAGGGCCAGTCCGGCCGCGCCTTTTTGCCAAACCACCGAGGCGAGATAGTTGTTTTCGCGCGGTTCGAGAACTTGCGAATCTATCGCGGTGCCGGGCGTCACTACGCGCGTGACCTCGCGCTTAATGAGCTTTTTGGCGGCGCGCGGGTCTTCCATCTGGTCGCAGATTGCCACGCGAAATCCCTTGCGGATGAGTTTGGCGATATAGCCTTCTGCGGCGTGGTAAGGCACGCCGCACATGGGGATGGCCGTGCCCTTTTCTTTGTTTCGCGAAGTAAGGGTGATTTGCAGTTCCTTCGCCGCCACCACAGCGTCCTCAAAAAACAACTCGTAGAAGTCCCCCAGGCGGAAGAGCAGCAAAGCGTTCGGGTGGCGCTGCTTTATGGCGCTGTACTGCCGCATCAGCGGTGTGGAGAATTCTTCCATGAATGCGGTGAACCTTCCCGGGTTCAATCGTGAGGGACGAGTTCATTATATTTTAGATTTTGATTTTTGGATTCAGGAGCTGAGGGGGAACCCGGAAAAGCACGCAGGGGCCAGTTTTCAGCCGTCTGGAAGAGCGCGGCGCCGCCTGCCGCACAATGCAGCTTCAACCTACTCATGCTGCTGGCCGAATAAGGGCAGCGTCTGCGGGGTGGGAATGTAACGCACGTCGGCGATATTGCGGTATTTCTGGTCGTGATCCAATCCGTACCCGACCACGAAGACGTCGGGGATTTCAAATCCCACGTAATCCGCCTTGACGGGCATGATCCGCCGCGAGCGCTTGTCCAGCAGGGCAGCCAGCTTCAGGCTGGCCGGGTCATGCGCCCCCAGCACCTCTTGCAAGTAGCTGAAGGTGCGGCCGGTGTCGAGAATGTCCTCCACCACCAGCACGTGGCGGCCTTCGATGCTGGTGTCGAGGTCCTTGGTGATTTTCACTTCGCCGGAGGACACGGTCCCCGACCCGTAACTTTGGATGCTCAGGAAGTCCACGGTGCAATGGATGGAAATCTGCCGCACCAGGTCCGCCATGAAAACCCACGCGCCCTTCAAGACGCCCACCAGGTGCGGCGTTCGACCCTCGTAGTCGTGGGAGATGGCGGCGGCAAGCTCCGCAATACGCCCCTGAAGTTTCGCCGCGTCCAAAAGAACGGGCAAATCTGCCCCGATGGGTGGAATCTTCATATGGGTCACCGTTGACGCTTCGGAGAGCAATCTGCTAAATTGAAGAACTGCATTTTGCACGAAAGGAGTTTCCGTGGCAAGTCACAAATCTGCACTGAAGAGCATCAAGCAAACCAGGAAGCGCACCGAGCAGAACCAGGTGCACACTTCGCGGCTGCGTCACCAGATCCGCAAATTCCGCGCGACGCTGACCGCCAAGGACAAGGCGGCGGCGACGGCTCTCTGGAAGCCCACCATTACGCTGATCGACCATTCGGTGAACAAGGGAATTCTGCACCCCAACACGGCCGCACGTTATAAGTCCCGGCTGACGCTGGCGTTCAACGCGCTGGCGTAGATTCCATTGGGCAAACCGATATACGTCTGACGGCATATGCAAGAAGCGCGCCGAGGCGCGGTTTCTTCTTTGCCTGACTTCCTGATCGATTAGATTTCAGCCCTTGGAAAGGGCACCTCGCCACCCAGGGCGGCTTCGGCCGAGGTTTCCTTGCCCACCACGATCTGCCAGATCAGGAATTCCAGCAGGATTCTGGAATCCTTCCACGAGGATTTGATTCCCAAGTCCGTGCGGCGGACGGCGCGCAGGGCTTGCATCAGTTCACCGCGCACGTAGTTTTTCTGCGCGAGAGGAGTAATTTCCGAGGTCGCAAAAGGATTCCCGCCTCGCGACCAGCCTCCGCGGCCTGCAAAGCTCGGGGCGCCGCGCAAAGCCTGGCGAAACAGGTCGCCGATGCACCACACGATGAGTGTCTCCGCCACCTTGCTGGCCAGCAGTTCGCGCAGGGTGGTCAGTGCCGCAGTGCAATCGCGTTCCCCAATGGCGCGCAGCAGCTTGCCGATTTCGCGCTCCTCGCGAAACGCCACCATGACTTCCAAATCCGCGGGCTCAAGCCGCTTGATTCCGGGGCGAGCCGTCAGCAGCTTTTCCAATTCCGTGCGCATCCAGAGCAAGTTAACGGCGGAAGGCCCGCTGGAGGAGCGCGAATCGGAGCTGATTTCGAATTTGCCCGCGATCTCTTCCGCCAGATCGCCGCTGATTTCAACCCCCGCATCATGTAGAAAATGCCTGACCCAATCCGCCGCTTCGCTTCGGTCCGGCGCGCGCAACTCCACAAGCTGAGCCTTCTTCTCGAGCAATTGGATGAATCGCCTGCGCCGGTCAGGCTCCGCCGCAAGAAATATCACCGTGGAGAAAGGCGACGGGCGCTCGAGATAGACGCGCAAGGCTTCCACATCATCATCGCCGGCCCCCTTGAAGTCCTCCGTGTCGGAGATCATCAGGAAATTGTGCCCGCCCAGCATGGGCATCTGCTCGGCGCCGTCGAGCGTGTGGGAAAGCTGCCCTGCGGCAAATTCCAGTTCCGTCAGACACCACTGCCGCGCGTCGCCGGGAATGGAATTCACCACTGCCTTCCGGCATTCTTCCTGAAGAAACCGGTCGGGGCCGCGCAGGAAATAGGCCGGGCCCGCCTGGCCCTTCCGCAACGCCGCAATGAATTCCGTGGGCCGCATGGGGATGAGTGTAACGGCTAGTAGCTGAATGCGGAAGGCAAAAGTGGGGTGTTGCGCCTGCCGGAACTCGAGCTTTGAACGCTCCGAAGGGGCAGCGTGCGTGAAAGCATGTCGAAGCAGAGTGCCAAAATCCCCCGTGGTACAATGGCCACACATTGCCGTAGGGATTCCCGCTTTCGGGAGGGGCCAATGGGGCGGCAGCCGGCCGTGAACACCCTCATGCTGATCTTCGTAGCGATTCTCACGCTGCCTCTGCGGGCGCAGCAGAAAATTGGCGCCGGTCCCGCCGCGGCGGGATCGGCACGTGCCTACGTAGCGGCGAGTTTACCTCGCCATGGCGGCGTAAAGCCGCCGCTTCGGCATGCTGACCCCGCCCAGGCGGGGTCAGCGACAACCCCGGGCATTAGCTCGTCAAAGCACTTTACCCAGGAACAGGTCAGCAGCATGGTGCGCGACGGATTTGGCGACGAGTCGGGAGCCAAACTGATCGAGCAGCGCGGAATCGATTTCACCCCGTCCGAGGATTTTATCCAAACCCTCAAGGCCGCTGGCGCAAGCGAGGCATTTCTGAAAGCGCTGCGCGCCGCCAAGCCGCCCGAACCCGCGGGCGCAAACGAGCCGCTCGACCAAATCCAAATAATTCTCTTGCTGGCAGGCCAGGTGCCGAGCCATCGGATATCCACGTTGATCCGTGAGCGCGGCATTAATTTTAAGCCTGCGGATGACTATCTTCAGGAAGTTCGCCTGGGCGGGGGCGACGAGGAATTAATCAGTGCGCTCAAAAGCGCCAAGGTGAAGAAACCCGCACCAAAAATGCCGTCAACCATTCCAGGCGCAGAAACACAAAAGGAAATTGATTTGGAGCGTGTTGATATAGACATTATGGATGGGAGCTATCACATCCCAGTTGATCCAGTATGCAAAAGCGACAACCTCACCATAACTGAGGAACAGGTTAAGAATTACTTAACTGATTCTCACACACCTGTTGGAAACGGAATCTATCTTTATTTTGACAATAACGATGGTCGCAGGAGAATTGAAGTCTATCTTATGGGTTTCTGTGGTCATTATGAATG
>JASIKV010000522.1 GCA_030049455.1 Terriglobia bacterium | reverse complement strand
ACATTCTTCCCGTGCTGGCCGTTGCGCAAAAGCTCCAGCATGGGGAAACCGTAATGCGCCTGCCAGAAGAAATTCGGCAGCGCGATCAATCCACACACCCCGCAAGCGGCCAAAAACCAGCGCGAAAAGAGAATCTCCCTCTCCGCCGTGACGAGCAGACCGGCCAGTAGAGCTCCGGCAAAAAAAACAACGCTGTATTTGCTTTCGAGACAGATCCCCACGATCACACCCACCCAAATCCAGCGCCGCGGGTCGCCACCCTTCGCGATACGCAGCGTCAAAAGCCCCGCGAGCGGCCAGAGCGCGAGCCCGATGGTGTCTGGCGAAACTTTCATTCCAAAGTTCATCAGCACGGGGGCGAAGAATACGGCGAGCGCCGCGAGAATCTGCGCAAAGGCGCCTCCACCGAGTTCCACGGCAAACAGGCAGGTTACATAAATGGCTCCAGCCGCAAAAAGCGCCGGGCCCGCGCGGAGGAGAAACAGCGAGTGGCCGAACATCTGCGATGCCGCGGCCATGAGAGGCGCGCCGGGAGGCTGGTCAACGTATCCCCACTGAGGATGCTGGCCGCAAATGATGAAATAAAGCTCGTCGCGAAAGAATCCGTAGTGCGGATTACCTGCAAGGTGCGCAGCCAAAGCCACCAGGGCGGAAATCAGAGGAATTCGGTTCGAAACCTTGCTCGGCCCGTTGGCAATTTCAGACATTGATCGGAAGCCTCGATGTTGTTACGAAAAACTCACCCTGACGGTTCCGTTCGTAAACTAACACGGTGCAACCTCCTTTGACCAAAATCCTCCGAAAGCCCGCAAGATTCGTCCGCTTGTGCGGAAGCTTGAACTGCACCGTCGGCAAAGGAGGAACAGTTGTAAAATGCTCAGGGTGCTTTTGCGGATGGGAGATGACATGACGTGGAGCCGCCGAAAGCTTCTGAAAGCCGGCAGGATTGCAGGCAATGGATCAACCGGGGTAAACGTTTCCCCGCGCCGGGAACGCAACGCCACTGGAGATACAGAATCAACCCTTCATGAACATTCTTGAAACCCAGGCGCTCACACGGCGCTATGGAGACCTGACGGCAGTGGATGGAGTAAACCTATCCGTCGCGGCCGGTGAAATCTTCGGCCTGCTTGGGCCGAACGGCGCAGGGAAAACCACCGTCATCAAAATGCTCACCACGTTGCTGCCGCCCACGTCGGGCCGCGCGACCGTGGCGGGCTTCGACGTTCAGCGCCAGCCGGCGCGCGTGCGCGAGGCTATCGGATACGTCCCCCAGCTCGTTTCCGTGGACGGCACGCTGACAGGATACGAGAACCTGCTGATCTTTGCCAAGCTTTACGGTGTGCCGCGTTCCGAGCGCGAGTCGCGCATTGCCGCCGCGCTGGAGTTCGTGGGTCTCGAGGACGCAGCCGAACGCATGGTGCGCGGATACTCGGGAGGAATGATGCGACGGCTCGAAATCGCGCTGGCCATGCTGCATCGGCCCCAGGTGCTTTTTCTGGATGAACCGACCGTGGGGCTCGATCCGCTGGCCCGGCAAACCGTTTGGCAGCATGTGAAATCCCTGGCCGGTGAATTCCAAATGACGGTTTTCCTGACGACGCATTTTATGGAAGAGGCGGACCACCTGTGCGGACGAGTGGCCATCATGAACCTGGGGCGGGTGTCGGCGCTGGGACGGCCTCAGGATTTGAAGGCGTCCATCGGCAAGCCGGAAGCGACGCTGGACGAAGTTTTCGCCCACTTCACTGGACACGAACTGGAAAGCGGAGGAGACTTTCGTGAAATCTCCCGAACTCGACGCTCTATCGCGCGCCGCGGATGAGGCGCCGCCTGCCCTGCGGCAGCAGAATCGCGCGGCAGCCTTCCTGCGACAGTGCCTGGCGCTGACGGAGATGGAGATGCGCAAGCTGCGCCACGATCCGACGGAGCTGGCCACGCGCGCGCTCCAGCCGATGCTGTGGCTCGCGGTGTTCGGCGAAGTATTTTCGCGTGTGCGGGCCATTCCCACGGGCAGCTCCATGCGGTATTTGGATTTTCTGGCTCCCGGCGTGCTCGCGCAGAGCGTCCTCTTTATCGGAATCTTCTACGGCATCGCGGTGATTTGGGAACGCGACCTGGGCATTGTTCACAAACTGCTGGTCAGCCCGGCGCCGCGCGTGGCGCTGGTGTTCGGTAAGGCGCTGTCCGGCGGCGTGCGCGGGCTCTCGCAGGGCGTGGCTGTTTACGCGCTCGCCTGGCTGCTGGGCGTGGCGATCAATTGGCGCGCCGGCATGCTGGCGGGTGTGGCGCTGGCAATTCTTCTGGGCGCGGCGACGTTCTCCACGCTTTCGCTGATCATCGCCTGCATCGTCCGCACGCGCGAGCGCTTTATGGGAATCGGCCAAGTATTGACCATGCCGCTTTTCTTCGCCAGCAATGCCATCTATCCGATTGCCATCATGCCCGGCTGGCTGAAGGTCATTGCATGGTTGAATCCGCTAACCTACGAGGTTGATGCGATGCGCGCGATGATGATTCGCGGCGGGAAAACGATTTTCGGACTGGGAATGGACTTCGCAATCCTCGCCCTGTCGGTCCTGGTGCTGGCTGGGCTCGCTGGGAAGCTTTATCCCAATCTGGCAAAGTAAGCCCTTTGCAGAAGATTCAGGGCCTGCCCCATCTACCTTCCGTTTGAAACCTCTTTGATGGTGGGAAGCTTGGAAGTATCCCAGCCGCCACCCAGTGCTTCAATCAGAAGAACGCTGGAGCTCATGCGTCGAGTCAGGATGCTGAGGGCCTGAACCTGGTCCGAAAGCAGAATGGCCTGCTCGGTGATTACGGTGAGATAATTGACGGTTCCGGCTTTGTATTGGTAAGTGGAAATATCCAGGGCATTCTGGGCAGCCTGAACGGCCACATCCTCCGCTTTCGCTTCGTTCTCAAGGACGCGCAACGCCGCCAGGTTATCTTCGACTGCCTGGAAAGCAGTAAGGACGGTTTGGCGGTAGTTGGCCACCGTCGCATCGTAGGCGGCGACGGATTGATTGAGGGTTGCGCGGCGCTTGCCGGCGTCGTAGATGGTTTCGGAAAGGCCCGGGCCGACGGACCAGAAGCGGCTGGGCCAGGTAAGCCAGTGCACGAACGAGGTGCTTTCCAATCCGAAGGGCGCGTTGCTGGTGGTCAGGCCGATGAGGGGGTAATACGCGGCCTTGGCGATACCGATCTGCTCATTGGCTTCGGCCATCTGGCGCTCCGCTGCGGCGATATCCGGCCGGCGTTCGAGCAATTGCGAGGGCAATCCCACGGGCACGGGCGGAGGAGTAATCTTAATCGGAGAGTAGGAAATCGAGACCTCGGAGGGAGCTTTGCCCGCCAGAACGGCGATGGCATGCTCGTATTGCGCGCGCGCAACTTCATAGTCGATCAATTGCGCGCGGGTGGTTTCAAGCTGCGTCTGCGCCTGGGCCACGTCGGAGCCCGACGCCACTCCGCTGTTGAAGCGGTCCTGAGTCAGTTTCAGGTACTCTTCGTAGGATTTCACCGTGGTCTCGAGCAGTTCTTTTTCGCCGTCCGTGCCCCGCAACTCAAAATAATCTTCGGCAAGCTCGCCCTGGTACGAAAGCCGGGCGTTTTCAAGCTGGGCGTCGCTCAATTGCGCCGCCGCCGCGCTCGACGTGATGCTGCGCCGGATGCTTCCCCAGGCATCGGCTTCCCAAGAGACACTAAGCGGCAAGTCGTAGGTGGTGGTGATCGTGCCGAGGTTTGTGTTATTGCTGTTCCCGAGATTTGAGGAAGTTCGCGAGTTGACGATGGTGGGCGCGACCGCCACGGAGGGATAGAGCGCCGAATGCGCAATGCGCACGGCAAACTTCGCCTCCCGGAATTGCGCCTCCATCATCTTGATGTTCTGGTTGGAAAGGCTGATCTCCTCTTCCAAGTTGTTCAGCTCCGGATCGTTGTAAATCTCCCACCACTTTCCGCGCCCCATGGCGTCACTGGGCTGGGCGGTTTTCCATTCGGAGGCCTGGGGGGAATTATCCGGCGGCATTTCCTTGTAGGCCGGCGGAGCGGAAGCGGGCGGCTTGCTGTATTTCGGACCCACCATACAAGAGGAAAGCAAAAGGCAGGCTGCCGTCATCAAAAAGCAGAATGAACGCTTGATCATAAGTTTTATTCTTCCGTGCCGGTGGCCAGGCGCCTGGCAACTTCGGGGTCAAGCCCCCGAACGCGATACCACCAACTTTGAATGCTGTCGAAATAGAGATAAACAACGGGAGTCGTGTAGAGGGTCAGCAACTGGCTGACCGCCAACCCGCCGATGATGGCGTAACCCAGGGGACGGCGAAATTCCGAGCCCATGCCGGTGCCGAGCGCGAGCGGCACAGCGCCCAGCATGGCGGCCATGGTGGTCATCAGAATCGGGCGGAAGCGCAGCAGGCACGCCTCGTAAATCGCGTCGCGGGGTGATTTCCCCTCTCCCCGCTCGGCTGCCAGCGCAAAATCAATCATCAAAATAGCGTTCTTCTTGACGATTCCAATCAGCAGAACAATTCCGATAAGGGCAATGACGGTGAGTTCGGTCCTGGTAAGCATCAGCGCCAGCATCGCGCCGACGCCCGCCGAAGGCAAGGTGGAAAGAATGGTGACGGGATGGATGTAACTTTCGTAGAGGATTCCCAGCACCAGGTAAACGGAAATGAACGCCGCGGCGAGCAACAAAGGCTCACTTGAAAGAGAATCCACGTAGGCCTGGGCATTTCCGGCAAAGCCGGTATGAATGGTGGAGGGCAAGCCGATCTCCGAGGCTTTCTCCATGATCGCCTCTGCGGCGTCGCCCAGCGCCACCCCCGGCTGGAGGTTGAACGACACGGTGACCGAGGGCGAAAGGCCCTGGTGATTCACAGCCAGCGGCGCGGTGATGGAACTGAAGTGTGCAAATGCGCTGAGGGGAACTTCCTTGCCGTCCGGCGCAGAGGCGTAAAGCTGTTTGAGATACAGGGGATTTTGCCAGAACTGGTCCCCCACAACCATGATGACGTAATACTGGTTGAGGGGCGTGTACATGGTGGAGACTTCGCGCTCTCCGAACGCGTCGTAAAGGATATTATCGACGAGCTGCGAAGAAATTCCGAAACGGGCAGCCGTCCCCCGGTCAACCTGCACGTAACTTTGCAACCCGCTGTTCTGCTGGTCTGTATTCACGTCCACAATTTGAGGGACCGTCCGCAATTCCTGCAACATGCGCGGACCGTAGACGTCCAGGTCCTTCAGGTTATCGCCGCGCATGGTGAACTGGTATTGTGCGGCGCTGGAGCGTCCGCCCACGCGGATGTCCTGCGAAGATTGCAGATAGAGGGTGGCGCCGGGGACCTTGGCCAATTGCGGCCGCAGGCGGGCAATGACCAGGTCCGCGGTGATCTTTCGTTCGTTGATCGGCTTCAAGCTGATGAACATGCGAGACTGGTTGATGGCCCCTCCGCCCGGCCCGCCGCCGCCCGTAAATCCACTGGCCGCGTCGACCGCCGGGTCGTCTTTGACGATGTCAACCATCTGCTGCAAGATCTTGTCCATTGCCTGGTAGGAGGTATCCTGGTCGGCGATAATCGATCCCATCACGCGACCATTATCCTGCTGGGGGAAAAAACCCTTGGGGACATATACGTAAAGGTAGACGTTGATAACTATCACCGCGACAAGACTCAGAAAAGTCACAAAGGCGCAAGAGAGCGTCACCTTCACGGCGCCCCCAGACTCCTGAATGCTCAGCCCAAAGAGGGCGGCCAGTACGAGCAGCATCGCGCCGAGGCGCAATGCAAACGGACCCATGGGAAGGGTCAGATGAGAGAAAAGGTAAGCGTTCATCAGGACGGCAAGCACAATTCCAATCAAGCTGCGGGCCACGCGCACGCTTTTCCCGTGCCTCCGCCACAGGGAAGCGAGGGATGAGTTGGTGAGACTCATGAGTGTATAGACCCGGAACAAGATGACCCGGAGGGTCTTCCCATACATCGCGACGATCCAATTGAAAGCGCGTTCGGAAGCGCGGTAAAGGGCTCCATGCTCCTCGTGCTGAACCAGCAGGTGCGCGCACATGGAAGGCGTGGCGGTAAGCGACACCACCAGGGAAACCACAATTGCTGCGGAAAGAGTGACAGCGAACTCGCGGAACAGGCGGCCCACGATTCCACCCATCAAGAGGATGGGGATAAACACGGCAACGAGGGAGATGCTGATGCTGAGCACCGTAAAGCCAATTTCCCGCGCGCCCTCCATCGCCGCCTCGAAAGGCGCCATGCCCTTCTCGAGATACCGCGAAATGTTTTCAATCACCACGATGGCGTCATCCACTACAAATCCCGTGGAGATGCACAGCGCCATCAATGAAAGGTTGTCAATGCTGTAACCCAGCATGTACATGACGCCGAAGGTCCCGACCAGGGACACGGGCACGGCGATGCTGGGAATAAAAGTGCTTCGCGCGTTGCGCAGAAACACGAAGACGACCAGAATTACCAGCAGAACGGAGATGAGGAGCGTCCGCTCCACATCGCGCACCGAAGCACGGATGGTTTGAGTCTGGTCCATGGCGTACTGCGTGTCGATGGTGGGGGGAATGTCAGCCTTGAGCTGCGGCAGCATGGCCCGCACGCGGTCCACGGTGTCGATAATGTTCGCGCCCGGCTGGCGGAAGACCACCAGCATGATGGAGGGCTTGCCGTTGGTGTAGCCGGAGGACATGATCGTCTGCGGACCCGGCTCCACATTCGCAATGTCGGAAAGACGCACGGGCAATCCCCTGCGATAAGCCACGATCAGCGGGCGATAATCCTCCGCATTAAAGAGCTGATCGTTAGCCGCCACCTGCCAGGTGGTGTTCCCGTCAGAAAAATAACCCTTGGGCTCGTTGGAATTGGCATTGTTGAGCACCCCGCGCACGGCTTCCAAGCCGATGCCGTACTTGTTGAGCAGGTCGGGGTTCAGCAGCACCCGAACCCCCGGCAGCGCTCCACCGCCCACAAAGACCTGTCCCACGCCGTTTACCTGTGACAGCTTCTGCGCCATGATCGTCGAGGCGTAGTCGTAAATCTGGCTCTTGGTCAGGATGTCGGAGGTCAGAGCGATGATGAGGATCGGCGAATCCGCCGGATTCACCTTCCGGTACGTCGGGTTCTGGGGAAGATTGGTGGGAAGATATCCGCGCGCGGCATTGATGGAGGCCTGCACGTCGCGCGCCGCCGCGTCGATATTCCGGTCCAGACTGAATTGCAGGGTGACACTGGAGCTTCCCAGAGAACTCGAAGAGGTCATCTCCGTGACCGAAGCGATGCGCCCGAACTGCCGCTCGAGAGGCGTGGCCACCGACGACGCCATAATCTCCGGGCTTGCCCCGGGCAGGCTGGCGCTGACGGAAATCGTGGGGTAATCCACTTGCGGCAGGGGCGACACGGGAAGCAGGCGAAACGCCACCGCTCCGGCCAGAAACACTGCCACCACCAGAAGCGTGGTGGCAATCGGGCGGCGGATGAATGGTTCAGAGATATTCATCGAAATCCAAATTCACTCAATGTGGCGCCGGCCTATCGGCCGCCCCGGGAGCTCGCCATGGCAAGCCCCTACTCCGCCATCGCCGGTTCTGGTCCACCCGCGCCGCGCTTTTTGGAGAAGCGTTCGCCCAGGCGATCGAACCAAAGATAAATGACCGGGGTCGTATAAAGGGTCAGCAACTGGCTCAGCAGCAGGCCGCCCACCATGGTAATTCCCAAAGGACGGCGCAATTCCGAGCCCATGCCGGTGCCCAAAGCCAGCGGGACGCCGCCCAGCAGCGCCGCCATGGTGGTCATCATAATCGGCCGGAAGCGCAGCAGGCACGCCTGGTAGATGGCATTGACGGCGGTCATCCCTTCCTTGCGCTCGGCCTCCAGAGCAAAGTCGATCATCATGATTCCGTTCTTCTTCACAATGCCAATCAGCAACACGAGACCTATTAGAGCAATCACGCTGAAATCGGTCTTCACAATCATGAGGGAGAGCAAGGCTCCCACGCCGGCGGAAGGCAGGGTTGAGAGGATGGTGATGGGGTGGATGTAACTCTCGTAAAGAACTCCCAGAACGATATAAACCGTAATGAGCGCAGCAAGAATTAGCACGGGCTCATTGGAAAGCGAGGCGAGAAACGAAGCGGCTGTCCCCTGGAAGGCCGCCTCCACGGCCGGGGGCATACGGCTTTCTGATTTCACCTTGTTCACCGCCTCAATGGCGTCTCCCAGCGATGCGTTGGGAGCAAGGTTGAAGGAAAGCGTGACCACCGGGAACTGGCCCTGATGATTGACGGTGAGCGGGACATTGGTCTCTTCCACGTGAGTAATCGCCCCCAGTGGAACCTGCCCGCCGTTGGGGTATTGCGTCGTGGAGGCGATTTGAATCCCGCCAAATGCATTGTCCGATGCGATGGTCGTATTCGCGGCCGCGGACCCCGTGGAATTGGACAGGCTGGTGGTGGCGGCGGTCAGCGAGCTGGTGGGACCATACAACTGCGTGGACGCCGATCCGCCGGAAACCAATCCCGAAGAGCCCGCCGTGTTGTTGGCCATGCCGGTGCGAATGAAGAGGTCACGCAAATTGAGGGGACTCTGCCGGTACTCGGGATCCACCTCCAAAACCACGTGGTATTGATTCAATTGGGTGTAAATAGTCGAAACCTCGCGCTGTCCGTAAGCGTCGTAGAGCGTTTGGTCGATGGTGGAGGGTGAGATGCCGAGGCGATATGCAGTGCTGCGGTCAAACACCAGCTTGGTGGCCAGTCCGCCCACTTCCTGATCGCTGGCCACGTCGCGAAGCAAGGGGGACTCCTTCAACTTTTCCATCATGCGGGGGGCAAACTCGTACAGCTCATCCGAATTCGGGTCTTCCAGGGTGTACTGGAATTCCGTCCGGCTGACCCGGTCTTCCACGGTAATGTCCTGAACGGGCTGCATGAACAGGGTGATGCCTGCCACGCGCGCCAATTCCGGCTGCAACCGCCGGATGACGTCATCCGCGCTGGTTTTGCGCTCCTCGATGGGCTTTAAATTGATCAGAATCCGCCCGCTGTTCAGCGTGGTATTGGTTCCATCAACCCCGATGAACGATGACAGGCTGTCCACAGCCGGATCCTTCAAAATGATCTTCCCGAGTTGCTGCTGCAAGTCGGACATTTCAGGAAAGGAAATGGTCTCAGAGGCCTCGGAGATTCCCTGAATGACGCCCGTATCTTGAATGGGGAAAAATCCCTTGGGAACCATGATGTAGAGCACGACGGTCAGGACCAGGGTTGCGAAGGCCACAAGCAGTGTGAGGGTCTGATGCCGCAGAACGATCTGAAGGGTGCGGTCATAAAAATCGATGACGGCCTTCCAACCTGCTTCGGTCACGCGGTAGAAGCGGGTTTGCTCGGCTTCCGGCGAGTGCTTGAGCAGCTTCGAGCACATCATGGGAGTAAGGGTAAGCGAAACAACCGCGGACACCAGAATGGTCACGGCCAGGGTTACGGCGAATTCACGGAAGAGCCGGCCCACGATGTCGCCCATGAAAAGAAGCGGAATCAGCACGGCGATGAGCGAAATCGTCAGGGACACGATGGTGAAGCCGATTTGCGCCGAGCCTTTCAGCGCCGCCTGCAGCGGCGACTCGCCTTCCTCAATGTAGCGCGTGATGTTTTCGATCATCACGATGGCGTCATCCACGACGAAGCCGGTGGAAATGGTCAGGGCCATCAGGCTCAGGTTGTTCAAGCTGTAACCGAGGAGGTACATCACTCCGAAAGTTCCCACCAGCGACAAGGGTACGGCGAAGCTGGGAATGATCGTGGCGGCGAGGTTGCGCAAAAAAAGGAAAATCACCATCACCACCAGGGCGACGGTGAGCATCAATTCAAACTCCACGTCGTGGACGGAGGCGCGAATGGTGACGGTGCGGTCGGTGAGGGTGGTCACCTTCACCGAGCTCGGCAGGGATTTGGTGAGCTGATCGAGCAGGGCCTTGATGCGGTCCACCACAGCGATGACATTTGCCCCGGGCTGGCGCTGGATGTTGACGATGACGGCCGGCTGGTCATTCATCCACGCGGCCTGGTTGACGTTTTCGACGTCATCTTCAACCTTGGCCACATCGGTCAGGTTCACCGGCGCGCCGTTGCGATAAGCCACAATCATCGGGCGATAATCGTCGCTGGAAATCAATTGATCGTTGGCGCCGATTTGATAATTCTGCTGCGGGCCGTCAAAGCTGCCTTTCGCCTGGTCCACATTGGCGGAGACGATGGCGTTGCGAAGATCCTCCAGATTGATTCCATAGGAGGCCATCAGCGTGGGATTAGCGCGAATGCGCACGGCGGGTTTCTGTCCGCCGCTGATGCTCACTAGACCCACTCCCGGCAACTGTGAAATCTTGGGCGCCAGGCGGGTATCCGCAAGGTCTTCCACCTTGGGCAGGGGCAGCGTGCCGGAGCTGAGCGCCAGGGTCAGGACCGGCGCGTCGGCGGGGTTGCTCTTGCTGTAAATCGGGGGAGTGGGCAGGTCGGGAGGCAAGTAGGTTCCCGCCGCGTTAATCGACTCCTGCACTTCCTGCTCAGCCACGTCAATGTTGAGATTGAGATTGAATTCGAGAGTGATGATGGAGCTGCCGCTCGAGCTGGTCGAGGTCATCTGCTGCAGTCCCGGCACCTGGCCGAACTGGCGCTCCAGCGGCGCCGTGACCGATGACGCCATCACGTCGGGGCTGGCGCCGGGATAAAAGGTAATGACCTGAATCGTCGGATAATCCACCTCCGGCAGCGCTGAAACCGGCAATTGAAAGAACCCCACACCCCCCGCCAAAAAGATGGCGAACATCAGGAGTGACGTTGCGATTGGCCGAAGGATGAATATCCGTGACGGACTCATGGATTCCTCAAATTCTCAAAGATGTGACGGGGCGGCGCGAACATCGAAAGGGCATTCCGGCCAATTGGAGGTCGAGAAGCCGAAACGCAATGGCCAGAGTGCGGGCTGCTTTGCCCTTTGACTTTTGCGCTTTGGCGATTGCAGCAAGCTGGCTGCTGGAAGCGGCCCTGCGCCCTCCGCTTAGGTACCCGCTTTGGCCGGAGTTACTTGCACCCTCACCTTGGTGCCTTCTTGCAGCCTGTCCACGCCGGTGACCACCACCACGTCTCCGGGATCGATTCCGGAAGTCACTTCCGTCTCGTCCCCCTCGGAAATTCCCACCGTGATCGTTCTTACTGTAGCCGTTCCATCCATCCCCTGACTCGCTTCACCCGTAGAACCCGCGGCCGCCTTCTCCCCGGATTCCTGGCTGGCGGACTTGGGGGGATGAATGTCCTTGACGAGATAGATGTAAGTTCGCTGGGAATTCCTTTGCACGGCGGAAGTGGGAATCAGGGTCACTCCCTTTTCTTCCTCCACCAGCAATCGGGCATTAACGAATTGATTGGGAAAAAGCGCCGCATCTGAATTCTCAAAATTTGCGCGCAGCTTTACCGTTCCAGTGGTCGGATCGATCTGATTATCCACCGTCTCGAGCTCCCCTTCCGCTATCTTGGTGCTCATGTCGCGGTTCCACGCTTCCACCGGTAACGTCGATCCCGCACGAAGTTTCTGCATGACGGCGGGAAGCTGGTCTTCCGCGAGCGTGAAGATAACCGTAATCGGTTCGATTTGGGTAATGACCACAAGCCCTGTGGATAATGTGGGAGTTACATAGTTTCCGGGATCGACCAGCCGTAAACCCACCCGGCCGGTAATCGGCGCGGTGATATGGCAATACACCAGGTCCAGCTTGGCGGTGTCAATCTGCGCCTGATCCGTGGCCACGATTCCCTCGTCGGATTTCACCAAAGCCTCTTGCGTGGCCAGTTGCTGTTCCGGCACGGCTTTTTCCGGAACCAGCGTCTGGTAACGCTTTAAATCGACCCTGGCATTATCCAAATTGGCCTGGTCCCTCAGAAGTCCTGCCTGGGCATTTTCCAGCATGACTTGATAGGGACGTGGGTCGATTTCCACCAGCGGATCACCCTTATGAGCCATCTGGCCTTCTGTATAGAGAACCTGCATCAGGTATCCGGAGATTTGGCTCTGAACCGTGACGGTATAGATGGGCGTCACCGCCCCCAGACCGTTAAAGTAGCGCCCGATATTCCCTTTATAGGCGCTCGCGGCGATGACCGGCACACGGTTCGAACCCCCTCCCCCTTTCCCCCCGGCTGCCTGCCCGGCGCTGGTGGCGGCACTGGCGGAATTCGATCGGGAGTGAAGGTAGACGTAGACCCCGACTCCAACCAGAACCAAGACAACGAACCAAAGCCATCCATGTCCCTTGGACTTGTTCCCCGAGGACCCGTCAGGGAGCTGGAAGTTCGGCGCGTTCGCTTGCAAGTCATGACCGTTAAGGGTTTCGGGTTTTTCTATACTCATAATCTCTTCGCCTCTGTTGAAGCTGAGGAAGATTCAGGATGCTTCGAAACAGGTTTGGTGTGCAGGACTGGACCGATCCTGCCTGGATTTGGATTTACCGCCAGCTTCAATCGACTGAGAGGGCTAACCAGCGTTCTCTGCATGAGCAAGGGCGAATTGCCGGGGAACAGTATCCCTGCCTCGTTATCTTAGCCTTAACCCCTAACTCAACCCCAAAACGTCTGTATGGCGGCCTCCTTACAATTTTAACACTTTGCTTGGACGATGGAAATGCGCTCCTAGTTACCCTTCCGAAATTAACGTACCCCGGTCTGTCAACCAGCAGCCGGAGCCCTCATTCACAGTCTTAGACTTCGGAAAGTGCACTTTCGTTCGCTGTGCCGAATATCTTTGTGCACCTACCAGAACGACATGCTGGGAAGGTCGCGGCCTGAGTTTACAGCTTTCCAACGTGGATGAGAAATCCCGCAGTATATTCAATGTTCTCGATCCGCCCTTGAACGGGGTAAATCGCAGCGTTGTACTTCGTTGGGATGTGAGGCAGGCCGAAGCCGGGGGCTCCGCAAACGTGGTCTCGCAAGTCAATGCGGAAAGTCAGGCGCTTGCTGATTCTTCGGTCCAGCCCGCCCCCGGCATTGAAGCCAAATTTATCGTTGTGGTTGATGTAGGCTGTGGCAACCGATGCGAATCCATAGTTGTAGGCGTAAGCAACGGCCGAATCCGTGGGGCTATACCGGTCGTATTCCAATCCCAATTCCGCATAAGGCCGCACGTGAAACTTGGTGGAGGGGGCATGCAAAAGCAGGCTTGCGTTGCCGCTATAGAATCGCGTCGGGTAGTTAATGTTATTCCGCGAGTCTTGTTCGGTGTTGACCACAATCAGATCGTTCGGGCCCATGGTAAAGCCCGTCTGGATGCTGACAAGCTTTCCATAGGGAACCTCCGCGCCGATGGCGAATTTTGTTCCCGAGGCGAATCGCGAATGGTAGAGATTCCCCGCTGACAGCCATTCCTGCGCACCGAACAGGGTTGAGTAGCCTGCCAAGCCCAGGACATCCAGCTGGACGTTTTGCAGAAGGTCGCGGGCCTGCCCCGCCCCTGCGCTTATACAGCCGATGGCCAGCACCATCAACCCCCGCACTAGCTTCTTCTTCATGATCGAAAAGTCCTCCTGGAATTTCTCGCTCTTTAAGATCCGGCACTGCCGCGACTTAGGCCGGGTGGGAGATCACGGGCTGCTTCACCCGCAATCAGGCCCCAACCGGCAGGGCGGCATTCACCCGCCTTTCACCGCTCGCCCGGCAGGACGGCTTGATTGTCAGGCTCAATGCTTCGATGCGATCCGTCTTCGGGCCGTTGGTTAGCCTGCGGGTGCGCCTGGGAGGAAAACTGCATGCCCGAGACCCGGCGGGCGCTCTCCTCGCTCCACCCCAATTCAAGGAGAGACAGTTTACTACGCGCGAGCGCAAATGAACTATGGGTGAATTTGAAATTTCTTGCAGGCGGGTCCGGCAGCACTCCGGCATGGAAAGGCTGGCATCCCTCCGCTGCCAGCGATTATAATCACCGGCACCGATGGGACTGACCTCCGGCACGAAACTGGGCCCGTACGAAATTCTTTCGCCGCTCGGCGCGGGCGGAATGGGCGAGGTTTATCGCGCCCGGGACACACGATTGGGCCGTGAAGTGGCATTAAAGGTTCTTCCCCCGGCTTTTGCGGATGACAATGAGCGCATGGCGCGCTTCCGGCGCGAAGCGCAGGTGCTGGCCTCGCTGAATCACCCGAACATCGCGATCATTCACGGCCTGGAAGAGTCGGGCGGCTTTCATGCGCTGGTGATGGAACTGGTCGACGGCTCGACGCTCGCCGAGCGCATCGCCCAGGGCGGCATTCCCGCGGATGAAGCGTTGCTCATCGCGCGCCAGGTTGCTGAAGGGCTCGAAATCGCGCACGAAAAAGGCATCGTTCACCGCGACCTGAAGCCCGCCAACATCAAGCTCACGCCCGATGGCAAGGTGAAGATCCTGGACTTCGGGCTCGCCAAGCCCCAGGACGGCCGCGATTCCGGTTCCAGCCTTTCCGATTCCCCCACCGTGACTTCGCAGAACACCCGGGCCGGGGTGATTCTCGGCACCGCTCCTTACATGAGCCCCGAACAGGCCAAGGGCAAGCGGGTGGATACGCGCACGGACGTGTGGGCGTTCGGCTGCGTGCTGTTTGAAATGCTCACCGGCCACGCCACTTTTGAGGGCGAAACCGTGACCGATGCGTTGGCCTCGGTGGTGAAGGACGAGCCGAAGTGGACTTCCCTTCCCGCTAAAATTCCGCCCCGCATCCGGCAACTTCTGCGCCGTTGCCTGGACAAGGACCCGAAGCACCGCCTGCAAGCCATCGGCGAGGCGCGCATCGCGCTGGAAGAGAAACCTGAGGACGCTGATGCGCAGCCGCCGGCTCCGCCCCCCGCGCCGGGATGGTTTCGCCGCGGTTTGGGGCCGCTCGGCGCCGCCGGCGTGGTCATCGCCGCGCTCTGCACCGTGTTTCTTTTCCAAAACAGATCTCCCCAGGCGGAGCGAATGCAGTTCGCGATTCCGCTTCCCGCGGAAGTCAGCAACCTTGCGCTCTCCGAAGATGGCCGCATGTTCGCGTATGTGGCGCGCGACGATGCTTCCGGCCGGAACGCGCTCTACGTTCAGCGCCTGGGCTCCACATCGGCGGAGGAATTGGCGGGAACCGAAGGCGCCTCTTACCCTTTCTGGTCGCCGGACAACGCCTACGTCGCATTCTTCGCCAACGGGAAACTGAAAAAGGTCTCGTCCTCCGGCGGCGTGCCGCAAGTTCTTACCTCGGCCACGTTTGGCCGGGGCGGCGCGTGGAGCCGTCGCGGCGTGATCGTCTATACGCCCGACACCGGCACGCCTCTCTGGCGCGTCAATGCCGACGGAACCGGCGCGGCTCCCCTTACGGACAAGCTCTATCTCCCCAGCGAGTATACGCACCGCTGGCCGGTGTTCCTTCCTGACGGCAAGCACTTCCTGTTTTGGGCGGGAATTTATCAGTCGGCTCCGCAGGTGTCGGGCATCTATCTCAGCTCACTCGATGCCAAGGATAAGAAGTTTATTCTGCCGGCCCTTTCCAATCCCGGATACGCAAACGGGCACCTCTATTACGTGGATCAGCGAAGGATGCTCTGTGTGGTTCCCTTTGACGCCGCGCGTGGAGCGGTGACGGGCGAGTCGACGGTTATTTCCGACCGGATTGCCTTCCAGCCCTCCGTCTTCTGGGGCGCGTTCACGGCCGGCGGAAACGATACGGTCGTCTACGACACCAGCGTGGGCTCGGCGCTCTCCGCCCTGACGTGGTATGACCGCTCCGGTAAAGAACTCGGCCGCGTGGGCGACCCGGGAGTTCTTTCGAACCCCTCCATTTCGCCCGACGGCACGCGCGCCACCGTCGATGTCGCCGACCTGAAGGAGGCCAGCGTCGACATCTGGATTCGCGACCTCGACCACAATACCGGCTCGCGCTTCACTTTCGATCGAAATGAAGAAGTCACCGGGGTCTGGTCGCGCGATGGAACCAAGGTGGCCTTCCGCGCCTTTCATGCGAACTCGGTGGATTTGGCGGTGAAGAACATCGCGGGCTTGCAATCCCAGATCGTGGCCTGGACCGCGTCAAACGCCGACGATATCTTTCCCAACGCCTGGGCGCCGGACGGCAAGAAGATTCTCTGTACCATTCAGCCCGCCACGGGCGGCACCGAACTGGTGATGGTAGACCCGGACAGCAAGAAGATAACGCCGTTTTTCTCCTCCAACACTCCCGCCAATGACGGGCAGATTTCCCCCGATGGAAAGTGGGTGGCGTATTCTTCGAATGAGTCGGGTGAATGGGAAATCTATGTCACCTCATTCCCCGCGGCCGAGGGCAAGTGGCAAGTCTCGCGAACCGGCGGCACCGAGCCTCGCTGGAAAGCGGATGGGCAGGAACTTTTCTATATCGACTCCAAGTCCATGCTCACGGCAATTCCAATCAGCGCGGAAGGTTCGATCTCCTTCGGATCTCCCTCGCAACTGTTTCCTATTCGCGGGCGCGCGGCGATATCCTCCTCTGACACTTTTACCTACGACGTTGCGAAAGACGGCCGAAGGTTTCTCGTCAATCGCTATGTCAAGCCCGAGCATGTCGAACCGCTTACCGTTGTCCTAAATGCGGCCCGTGCGAACAGATAAACCCCTAAGCCCAATTGCTACAAAGCCTTACCAATAATCTTGCTTTCCCTCGAAATTTCTCTTGACAACCCATGGAACAACTGTCATAGTGTCATATGACAGAGGGCCTTTCATGATTTTGCAGATTAACTTTAAATCCGGGATGCCGGTTTACCTTCAAATCGTGGACCAGGTAAAGGCCGCGGCCGCTTCCGGGGCGCTTCAGCCCGGTGAGGCGCTGCCTTCCATTCGCCCCCTGGCGGAGGAGCTGCGCGTCAATCGCAACACGGTGGCCAAGGCGTACGCGGAGCTCGAAAACGAAGGCGTCATCGAAACCCTGCCCGGCCGGGGCTGCTTTCTGAGGGAAAACCACTCCGCCCTGCGCGAAGAAGTCCGGCGCGAGCTGCTGACTCAGGACGTCGACCAGGCCATCGTGCAGGCGCATCACTTCCAGGTTTCGCGCGAGGACTTCCTGAAGCTGGTTCACGAGCGTCTGGACGCCCTGGAAGAAAAGCGCCGCGCCCACGAGGATCACAAGGAGGCACAATGAACTCTCCTACCCCCGTCATTCAAATCGAGAACCTCAGTTACGCCTACGGGCACGCCGAGGCCGTGCACGACCTGAGCTTTACTGTGCAGCCGGGCCGCTGCTACGGACTGTTCGGGCGGAACGGCGCGGGCAAGACGACCACCATGAAGTGTCTGCTGAACCTGCTGCGCCCGCAGCGCGGGACGGTGCGCGTCTTCGGGCTCGACCCGGCCAGAAGCGAAGTAGAAGTGAAGCGCCTGCTCTCCTATGTGCCCGACCAGGTAGTGTTTTACCCCTGGATGAGCGTGCGCGAGACCCTCGATTATCTGGCCAGCTTCCGACCCAAATGGAACCACAAACTCGAGCAGGAGATGTTTGAGCGTTTCGGCCTCAACCCGAATCAGCGCACGGGCGGGCTCTCGAAGGGCCAGCGCACCCAGGTGGCGCTGATTGCGGCGATCTGCCCGGAAACCGACCTGCTGGTGCTCGATGAGCCCACCAGCGGCCTTGACCCCATCGTGCGCCGCGAATTCATCGAGGCCGT
>JASIKV010000521.1 GCA_030049455.1 Terriglobia bacterium | reverse complement strand
TCGGCGCGAAACTCCCCGCTGGAAAGGTAATCGCCGTCCACAATCGCCTGCGCGCCGTCCTTGAAAGTATCCGGAAGCGTGTCGGTTCCCACGTAGGTCACGGGGATAGACTTGGTGTCCTGGGCAAGCCGGAAGCAAAGCTGCCCGCCGCGGTGTTCCACGGAACCCTGCTCTACAACGCCGCCCACACGGACGTGGCGGCGCGCCATGTTTGCCTGTTTGAGCTCATTCACGGTCACGTAATACGTCTTGCTTTCCTGAAATCCGGACACACCTTCCCAGGCCGCTACGGCGAGAATGATGCCGATACCAATCCCGAATTTCCACTTTCTTCCGCGCATATTGTTGACGGGGGCTTTATCCGAGGTGGTGAACCTGCGTAATCCCTGCTCGAATTTCCCCCTGCAACCCCAGAGAAAATTTTGCACCCGCCTTGATTCAGAGTCAATGAGAAATACCCGGCTGATCCATCGGCCGGTGGACCTGCACCGTTTCAGTTGAGTTCGCGTTAGAATGGTGTTCGCTTAAAGCCAAAACAATTTCAGGAGGCCTATGGCGGATCAATATCAAATTCCCGGCTCGCTTGTCGAAACCTGGCACCTCAACAACCGCATTAACCTGCGGCTGCTCGATGCCCTGTCCAAGGAGCAACTGGCTTCCACCCTCGCGCCGCGCGGCAAAGCCGTGACCAGTTATTTTGCTCACATCCACATGGCGCGCTTCTATTGGCTCGAACGCCGCGCCTCCGCCCTGGCGAAGAAATTGAGGAAGCTTCCTCTCTCGACCTCCAATCGAGCCGTTTTGCGCCAGGCCCTCATCGATTCCGGCAACGCCATGGGCGAATTGTTCGCGGAAGCCGAGCGCACCGGGCAAATGAAAGGTATATCCTCCCGGCTGGGGCCCGTGGGATTTCTTGCCTATTCCGTCAATCACGAAGGCCATCACCGTGGTCAGATTCTGCTGCACCTGAAAATCGCCAAGATGCCTCTAGACCGCGCCGTCGGGTATAGCCTTTGGTATTGGAATAAGATCTAGGAATCGAAGTTCGCCCCCCATAGACCATTCCATCGGCTTGTTGCTTTTACCCTGCATGACCCTAAAGCTATCTCATTGAAATCAAGCGCCTTAGCCAAAAAGCAGCAAATTTGTCCCACTTTGCATCCAATCGTGTGTACTGGCCATGAGCAAGAAGGAATAAGGCCAGCAGTGGAAGGAGGGCATTGGCCATGAAACGATTACTGATGGCTTCCGCGATTGCCCTTTTGGCACTAGTGACCTTGTCGCCGGTAGCGTCGGCGCGAGGGATGGCTTTCGCACGCCCTTACGTTGGTATGGGCTTTTATCCTGGATTGTACGGCTACTACGGCCCTTGGTACGAACCGTACGCCTGGTACGGACCGGGTTATTACGCCGCCCCCAACGCAGGCGAAGTGGAAATTTCCACGAAGCAAAAGGGCAATCAGATTTTCGTTGACGGTGGTTTTGCAGGCCTTACCGGCCAATTGAAGAAATTCCCACTGCGAGCGGGCACGCACACGCTTGAGTTGCGCGATCCCAATGGGAAGACTTTTTATCAGGAGCAGATCAACGTCATCGCAGGCAAAAAGTTGAAGATTCAATCCGATTTCGCCGGGTAAGTTTCACGGTCTCTCCCAAGCGGCGCCACGGCCACAGCAATCGGCTGTGGCGCCCCACCCTCCAGAAGATTTTGTATTTTCAAATTCACTGAAAAACTCAGCCTGCGAAGCAGACGAAGGGCTCGCGGTCCTCATGGAGTGCGTGAGCTGCTGCTCCTGCACTCCATGTTGGCCCAATTTGGCTTTTGTAATCCCCTGCATAGAAATTTCGAATTTGACACCTCCCGTACGCTGAGCCAAGCTGTCAATGTAAGCATTAAAACGGCCCGGCTTCTCGAGGACGGCGCGGCGGCCGGAAACCTTGCTCCCCATTTGCCGCGAGTCTCTTCCAAGTGCGAAGTGAGAACGCCGGCCCCTGAATCTTTTGCTCCGCTCGGATACCACGTAGTCTCCGCGAGGTAAGTCACAAAACTGTCCCGGTATCGATTCCAGCGCGCCGCGCGGAAGACCTCGGCGATGCAGAGGGTGCTCGTGTGTCTTGACTCAGAGTCATCCTTAATCGTGAAACGTGGGGGAAATGAAGCCATTGGAGAACACGCCGCGTAAGGAAAGACTTGTCGTTGTGGGCAACGGCATGGCAGGAGTGGCTTGCGTCGAGCAGATTCTGCGCCACTCACCCAAGTTCGACATCACGATCTTCGGGAATGAGACCTACGTCAATTACAACCGCATCATGCTTTCCGGCGTGTTGGCGGGAGAAAAGTCCATTGACGACATCATTTTGAATGGGCTTGATTGGTACGATCAGAATCACATCGACCTGCGCTTGGGCGTTCGCATTATCGACGTGGACGCCGCCGCCAAAACCGTTACCGGCGACGACGGCAGCGTAACCCCGTTCGACAAGCTGCTGCTCGCCACCGGCAGCCAACCCCTGATTCCCTCCATTGACGACGTAAAGAAAGACGGTGTCTTCGTGTTCCGCAACCTGGATGACACTCGCGCCCTTCTGGAGCGCGCGCGTCCCGGCATCAAGGCCGTGGTCATTGGCGGCGGACTGCTCGGCCTGGAAGCGGCGCGCGGACTTCAAGTGCGCGGCTGCGATGTCACCGTGGTCCACCTGATGGACTGGCTGATGGAGCGCCAGCTTGACAGCGCGGGCGGCGGCTACCTGGCAGCGGAAATGAATCGCCTGGGAATCACCGTGTTGCTGGGGCTTTCCACCAGCGCCATTTTGGGCAACGGCAAAGTGGAGGGCGTTCAGTTCAAGGGCGGGGGCACACTGCCTGCAGAGTTGGTGGTGATTGCCGCCGGCATTCGTCCCAACGTTGATTTGGGCCACAAAGCGGGCCTGGAGGTAAAGCGCGGGATTGTGGTGAACGATTACATGGAGACCTCCAACCCCTCCATTTTCGCCGTGGGCGAGTGCGTGCAGCATAACGGCATCTGCTACGGCCTGATCGCTCCGCTGCTCGAGCAGGGCAAGGTGCTGGCCGCCACGATTACTGGAAACAAAGGCCCGAAATACCAGGGCACCGTCCCCGCCGCCAAATTGAAGATCATGGGAGTGGATGTATTTTCCGCCGGCGAGATCAACGACAAGATCGACGGTTCGGAGGTGATCCGGTATGAGGACCCCACACTCGGCGTCTACAAGAAGCTCACGCTCAAAGACGGCAAATTGGCCGGGGCAATCCTGATGGGCGACACCGCGGACAGCCATCGCTACATGGAGTGGCTGCGCAGCGCGACGGACATCACCAAAATTCGGAAACAACTTCTCTTCCCCGATGCCGGCGAAGACGGCGGGCTGGACGTCGCGCAGATGGCCGACGGTGACACCGTGTGCGGCTGCATGGGCGTGACCAAAGGGACCATCATCACTGCCATTCACGAAAAGGGTTTGTGCACGATGGCGCAATTGAAAGAATGCACGCGCGCCTCCACCGGCTGCGGCAGTTGCGCCTCGCTCTGCCAGCAGCTTTTGAAAGCCGTGGCCCCGGAATTCCAGGAAGAAACCAAGAAGGTTTTCTGCAAATGCCTGCCCCTTGCGGAGGACAACCTGCGCGAGATTCTGCGCAGCCAGAAGCTGCGGTCCGTGCAGGAGGTTCTGGAGATTTACGGGAACGGCGTGGGATGCGAGGTGTGCAAGCCCGCGCTGAGTTACATGCTCGACATGCTGTGGTGCGGCGGACACCAGGAAGACCGCTCCGCGCGGTTCATCAACGACCGCGTTCACGCCAACATTCAAAAGGACGGAACGTTTTCCGTCGTCCCGCGCATCCGCGGCGGCGTGACCTCGCCCGGCGAATTGCGCCGCATCGCCGACGTCGCCGAGAAGTACAAAGTGCCGATGGTGAAAATCACCGGCAGCCAGCGCATTGACCTGTTGGGCGTGAAGAAAGCGGACCTGCCGAAAATCTGGGCCGACCTGGGAATGCCCTCGGGGCAAGCCTACACAAAAGGCGTGCGCATGGTGAAGACCTGCGTGGGCACGGAATTCTGCCGCTACGGCGTGCAGGACTCCACCAGCGCCGGAATCGAGCTCGAGCGGCGGCTGGAAAATCTCTTCACTCCGCACAAAGTCAAAATGGGCGCGGTCGGTTGCCCGCGCAATTGCGCGGAAGCCACCGTAAAGGACATCGGGCTGGTCGGCCAGGAAGGAAGCTGGCAGGTGGTAGTGGGCGGAGCGGCCGGAAAGAAAGTTCGCAAGGCCGACCTGCTGATTACCGTCGTGACCACGGAGGAAGCGCTGACCGCTGCCCAGCTTTTTTTCCAGTATTACCGCGAAAACGCCAACTACCTGGAGCGCACCTACGATTTCGTGGAACGTCTGGGAATCGAAAAGGTCCGCAAGGAAACCGTCTACGCCGCCGAGGAGGTTCGAAACGCCTTGCTGGAAAGGCTGCGCAAATCAAAGGCCCTGGCCCGCGATGCTTGGCTCGAGCGCGACGAGCCGAAACACTCCACGCAATTCGTGCAGATCGAACCTCTCGAAAGGATCACGGTATGAGCATTCGAAAATGGATTCGGGCGGCGCGCTGCGAAGACATTCCGCTTCGCGAAGGGCGCGCCGTTCGCATGGGCGACCGCGATATTGCCATCTTCAATCTCGGCGAGCGTTTTCTGGCCGTGGCCAACCGCTGCCCGCACCGCAGCGGTCCCCTGGCGGACGGAATTGTTTCGGGCGGCATGGTGGTCTGCCCGCTGCACGCCTGGAAGGTGGACCTTGAATCCGGGCAGGTGGCACGGCCCGCCGATGCGGCCGCCTGCGTCCAGAC
>JASIKV010000520.1 GCA_030049455.1 Terriglobia bacterium | reverse complement strand
GGCACGTCATAACTTCGCCGCCAGATTTTTACCTGCGCCTCGCCGTACTTTTCCGCCGTCTGCGCCTTATTCAGCCCTTGCAGCGCCCCGTAGTGGCGCTCGTTCAATCGCCAGGTTTTGTGAATGGGAACCCACATCTGGTCCATTTCTTCCAGCGCCAGCCAGAGAGTCTTGATGGCGCGCTTCAGGACCGAAGTGTAGGCGACGTCAAAAACAAATCCTTCCTTGCGAAGCTGGCGGCCGCCCTCCGCGGCTTCCTGAAGGCCTTTTTCGCTCAGCCCCACGTCCGTCCAACCCGTAAACAGGTTTTCCTTGTTCCAAACGCTCTCACCGTGACGCAACAACACGAGCTTGAACATGAGTGCCGCTCCTGAATCAGTTTTCCAAATTAGAATCCGAGCGTTTCATTATATGCGGAAGCAGAGCGAAACGTAATTCACTGTGTTGCCTTGTAACGGCGTCATGGGACCGCCGCGACAAATGCCAAAATGTCGTATACTTGCTCAATCCGCATCACCAAAAGGAAGAAACCATGCAGAAGCCAGTGCCGTTCCTCAACCGAATCCCGCTGCGACTTGTTTGCGCCGTTTTGTGTTGTGCGTTCACCGGTGCAAGTCTCTGCGCGCAATCTCCCAAGCCCACCGACGGCTTCTTCACCACCTCCGACGGCGTGCGATTGCATTACCTCGAAGCCGGAGCGGGTCCGGCAATCGTCTTTGTGCCGGGCTGGTGCATGCCCGCGTGGATATGGGAAAAACAGATCGAGCACTTTTCCGCGCATTACCACGTTGTCGCGCTCGACCCGCGCTCGCAGGGTGATTCCGACAAGCCCGGCCGAGGAAATTTCCCCGAGCGCCGCGCACAAGACGTGAAAGACCTGGTGGACCAATTGAAACTCTCACCCGCAGTTCTGGTGGGATGGTCGCAGGCCGTGCCGGAGCTGCTGACTTACGCCGAGAAGTTCGGCGGCGCAAGCGTTCGCGGCTACGTTCTGGTCGACGGCATTGCCTGGGAGAAGGCGAATCCCCAGCTGATCTCCGGCATGATGGAAATCTACCCGGAAGTCGAGGGGAATCGCCACGATTTGACGGAGAAATTCGTTCGCAGCATGTATCGCAAGCCGGTTTCGGAGGATTACATCGAGCGCCTGGTGGACGCCGTAATGAAAACTCCCAGTGACAGTGCCGTGGCCATGAGCGTCACCAGCATCGCCCGCGACGATTGGCGCCCGGCCATTGCCAAAATCGATCGGCCGGTGCTCGTCGCCTGCGAGACGAGGATGAAAGCCATGGCCGCTGACCCGATCACCGCCAAAATTCCCACCGCCAGAGTCGAAATCTTCGCTGACGCCGGCCATGCGCTCTTCGTGGACGACGCCGACCGATTCAACGCGCTGCTCGATGATTTCATTCAGCACTCGAATGGACCACAGCCAATGAACTGAGCGGAAATGATGGGACGTCTTCGCGGCGGGCGGGGTGTGGGAACCTGCATTGACAATAGCTATCTAAAATAGCTATAATATACCCATGAAGGTAAGCGTGGCGATGGCAAAAAACAAACTCCCCAAGCTGATCCGGGCGGCGGAGGGCGGCGAGCCGGTCACCATTTGCCGGCGCGGTACGCCGGTGGTGGACATCGTGCGAACCAAAGCGCCCACGCGCGGGAAGAGGAAATTGGGAACCCTGCGGGGACAAATCCAAATCCTTGACCCGAGCTGGTGGAAGCCCATGACACGCGATGAGGCGGATGCCTTCATCGAGGGGCGGGATTAGCGTGCGGCTGCTGCTGGACACGGTCGCCCTGATTCTGGCCGTTGAATCCCCGGAAAGCCTCGGCAAGCGTGCCAGGGCGGCGCTGGAAAATTCTTCGAATACCCTGGAACTCAGCGCCATATCCCTCTCCGAGATTGCCATCAAAAACGCGCGGGGAAAACTCCGGCTCTCGGAAGATTTGACACGTCAGGCTGTCCAGGCGCTTGGCCTTCGCATCCTGCCTTACACCGCCGAGCACGCGTTCGGATTGTTCACTCTGCCGCCGCACCACGCCGATCCTTTCGATCGCCAAATCATCGCGCAGGCCCTGGCGGAGAGCATACCCATCGTCACATGCGATCAGGCATTCGGCCTCTATAGGGGGGTTAAGGTAATTTGGTGAGGGGAAAACAATAGCCAGCCGAACGGATGAGAAAAGCGGGTCTGACCGCTTGACTCCTTTCTCCTCCTGCTGGATGATTTTATTTGACGCTTGGGCGCTCATTGGCAATGAGCTCCAGAACAGCAAGACCATGAGACTCACGCGAACCAATTCGCTGCTGATCTCGGCCAGTCTTATCCTCGCGCTCCCAAAGCAAACCGCACACATCACACTCAATATAGTGGACCCAACGGGAGCTGCTATTCCGCAGGCCGAAGTCGAGTATAAGTCCTCAAAGGCGCACGATTACCGCTTTGTCTGTGCCGACAGCGTTGGGAGAACAGCCCTCGAACTTGCGCCGGGGAACTACGACCTCCGAGTATCGAGTCAAGGATTTCGCACCTTGACAAAGCAGTTGGCGGTGTCAGGGACCGGGAATCAGACAGTGGAGCTTGAGCTGCAAGTCGGTTCCGTCACGGAACAGGTGATGGTAATCTCTCTTGCGCCCGTGTATCAGACCACCGATAAATCACTTTCAGTCCCAGATTACTCGAATGACCCCGTCGGGTTCGAGAACGCGTATTATTACTATCAAGATGCAGTCAAGGCCCACCCATTGAACGCAGGGTTGCACAATTCCCTGGGTGTTGCTTACGCGAAACGGGGCCAATGAGGTTGCGGAAAAACTCGTAGCGGCGGGTTTATCCCGCCATACCTGTGTTGCGAGGATTGGAGTTATGGCGACGTAAAGTCGCCGCTACGATGCCAATCATGCGTTTTTCCGCAGCCTCCAATACCCCGAAGCGCGCGCTGAGTTCATGAAGGCAGCGGAGCTGGATCCCGCCGGGGCCACGCACGCTTACTACAATCTCGCGGTTGTGGCAATCTATTCGCACCTGCCTGACGAAGAGACCAAGTATCTTAGAAAGGCAATAAAGCTCGACCCGGCCAACGCGGAGGCATACCACGAGCTGGGCATGGCGTTGACGCGAGAGACGAAAATCATAAAAGACGGAAGACAGCTCGCCCCGCCAAAAGCCGTCAAAGCATTCAATACCTATTTGAAACTCATGCCCAAAGGGTATTTTGCGCAGTATGACAAACAAATTATCAACGAGGGGTTGCCTGTCAGCCCTCGCAATCCATGCGCTAAATTAAGTTTATGAGCTGGCTACGGACGGTGCATCCGGGGCCGGGGGCTGCGGGATCAGGCGCGGGAAGCAGTTCTGCGCGGCGGCGTCTTCGAGAGGGACGGTGTCGCAATCCATTTGCGCGATATAGCCAAGCGTTTGATCTTCCGCCCCTTGCGGCCCACGCCATGCGCCTCATACCAATGAATTTCAGCCTCTCGAATCGAGTCTTCAGGCAAGCGGATGGTCCACACTACAAACTGCAAAATCAGCAGTCGAAGCTACAGATGGAATGCCGATTCGTAAGCC